>JAHRVD010000097.1 GCA_019090845.1 Marinosulfonomonas sp. | reverse complement strand
TAGGATTCGAACCTACGATACATGCTACCAAAAAGCATTGCCTTACCACTTGGCTACACCCCAACTGTGAGCGGGTAGTTACGCGCTCACGATCTTGGTTTCAAGCCTCGTTTTTGCAAATATGCGGTTTCCGTTTGTTAGGGATTTTATGAACGGAACAGCTGTTTACAAAGGATGCCGCAGGTAGCGTCTTTGAGTCACAGTTTCTGGTCATAGTCGCCAACCAATGGCTCTGTACGGATGAAACTGTCCATCTCTTCGAAGATGGCATGCAAATCCTGGGCACTCGTGGGGCTCTCGCAGACGACGACCAGGTTTGGCGTGTTGGATGACGCGCGCACCAACGCCCATGCTCCGCCTTCAAGGATCACCCGTGCGCCGTTAACTGTTACAATCTTTTCGATTTTTTGCCCGGCGAATGTGCCAACGTTTTTTTGATGCTTTTCGAGCCGCGCGACGATCCTTGCAAGCACGTTATATTTTTCCGTGTCGGCACAATAAGGGGACATCGTGGGGCTGGAAAATGTTTGCGGCAGAGCCTTACGCAAGTCCGACATCGATTTTGAAGGATTGCGATCCATCAGTTTGCACAGTTCGACAGCAACACGAAGCCCACAATCGTAACCCCGGCCCAAGGGTTCGGCCAAGAAGTAGTGGCCGGATTTTTCAAACCCAGCCAAGGCTCCTAAATCGCGGACCCGGCGTTTCATGTGCGAATGGCCGGTTTTCCAATAATCTGCCTTGATCCCATGTTTCATTAGGATCGGATCGGAAGCAAAAAGCCCGGTAGATTTTACGTCCGCTACGATCGTGGCACCCTGATGGTATTGGGCCAGATCACGCGCCATGATGACGCCAACCTTGTCGGCAAATATTTCTTCCGCCTCGTCATCGACAACGCCGCAGCGGTCGCCGTCGCCATCAAACCCCAGCGCGAAATCGGCGCCCGATGCACGCACTGCCTGTGCCATATCGTGCAGCATTTCCATGGCTTCCGGATTTGGATTGTAGTTGGGGAATGTATAGTCAAGCTCTGTGTGCAGCGGCACCACCTCTGCTCCGATGCGCTCTAATAATTCCGGCGCAAATTTTGATGCGGTTCCGTTACCGGTGGCACACACAATTTTGAGCGGTCTGGACAGTTTGAAGTCGCCAACAAGATCATCAAGATAGGCGGCCTTAACACCCGAGACAGTTTCGCATCCGCCCCCTGCGCGAGCCGTTGCGCTTCCTGACATCACAATATCACGCAGTTCGGACATTTCATCGGGGCCATGTGTCAACGGGCGCTCAAAACCCATCTTGACGCCGGTCCATCCGTTTGGGTTATGGGACGCCGTAATCATCGCAACGGCCGGGGCATCAAGGTGGAACTGGCTGAAATATGCCATTGGCGACAGGGCCGGGCCGATATCTTTGACTTGGATGCCGGCCTGTATTAAGCCCAGAATAAGCGCGTTTTTGATCGAGACCGAATAGTCGCGATAATCATTTCCAACAGCGATAAACGGGCGGATGCCGCGCTTGTGCATTTGCGTGCCCAGCCCAAGGCCAAGTGCGGTTATGCCATGCAGGTTGATCTCTTCGGGGTATTTCCAGCGGGCATCGTATTCACGAAAACCGGTCGGGGTGATCATCGGCTCGCTTAGAAATTCCCATGTGTTCTGGGTGACGGTCTGGTTCGGTTTGCTCACAATCGGGTCCTTCGCACTCGTATGGTTCTAAAGCCTGATCGGTTTGGACTTGGCCAGATGATCGAACTCCATAAGTGTTTCCAGCAATCGTGGCATCTGGTCCAGAGGGATCATGTTGGGCCCATCAGACGGGGCGCGATCCGGGTCCTCATGGGTTTCAATGAATACCGATGCAATTCCAAGCGATACAGCCGCGCGCGCCATAACAGGTGCAAATTCCCGCTGCCCGCCAGATGAGCCACCACGCCCGCCTGGTTGCTGGACCGAATGAGTGGCGTCCATAACCACGGGGTAGCCGGTTTGCATCATTTCCGGCAGCGCGCGCATATCAGCTACCAGCGTGTTGTAGCCAAACGAGGTTCCGCGTTCGGTAAGAAGGATGCGCGTGTTGCCCGTCGATTCAACTTTCTGGACAACATTGGGCATATCCCAAGGTGCCAGAAACTGTCCCTTTTTGATATTCACCACCGCGCCCGAGTTTCCGGCTGCAACCAGCATATCGGTCTGGCGGCACAGAAATGCCGGTATTTGAATAATATCCACAACCTCGGCTGCCACCGCGCATTGCTCGGGGGCGTGAACATCTGTCAGCGTGGCAACGCCAAGCGATCCGGCTACGCCGCGCAGCACGTCAAGACCTTCGTCTATGCCAAGGCCACGGATGCCGGACAACGACGTCCTGTTGCCCTTGTCATAGGATGCCTTGAATACAAATCCTGCCCCCACGGCGGCACAGGCCTCTTGCATCCGCCCGGCGATCATCTGCGCGTGGTCGGCGCTTTCAAGCTGACAGGGGCCGGCGATCACGGTCAGCGGCATGTCGTTGCCAATGGTCAGGTTTCCAACGTTAACTGTTTTCATTTAGGATGATACCTGTTCACGCAGGATCGATGCAGTCAGCGACGCCATCAGGTAGATCCCGGAAAATATAAAAAACGCGACAATCGTATTTTCGAATGCCCTTGGATAGGTCGGTTCATCGGGTGGCGTGGGGCTGACACCAAGCGACAAATACCGGACCTGCCGATTGGCCTCGATTCGGGCCGTTTCCAGCTGTTGCAGGGATTGTTGCATCATCACCTGACGTGTTTCCAGATCAACTTGGGCCATGCGAAGTTCACCGCTGATGCGCGCCAGCGATGTGTTGTTATTGCCGCTACTTGTCAGTTGCGCGCGAAGCTCGGCGATCAATGCACTCAACCGGCTGATATCACCCTGCACACCGTCAACGCGGGCCTGATTGGGCCGCTGGTTGTCAAGCAATTGCTGCAGTTGTAGACGCTTTTCCTGCAACTGGATTTCAAAATTTGTGACTTGGCTCATTACCGCACTGGTTTCGGTAACTGCGTCGATCACCCCAAGGCGTTCTTGCAAAGACAACACGCGTTCCTGTGCTGCCTTCATCTTAAATTCAGCATCCTGGAAACTTTCGCGTGATCCGCGCATCTGGTCGCCGCGCAAACGCTGGGTCAGGTTATCGACTTGTTCTTCGGCATAATTAATAAGCGCACGTGAAAATAGAGCGCTGGTTGCCGGATCTGCGGCGATCACCTCCATCTTTACGATGCCTTCGGTGGGGTCGTAGCCAATTTTTACCAACCGTTGATACAGTCGATAGGCCTCTTCGTTGGTGCTGTCTGTTTCCAGGCGTTGCAGAGGGTCCACGAAATCCTGACTGAAATGGCTTTTGAAACCAATGTCGCTGTCCAGCCGCAGCATAGCCTCGCGCGATTGCAAATAACTTTGGACAGCGATCGAGTCCTGAGATGTCGCAAACCCCGTCCCCGAGAACAGTCCACCCATTGACCCTCCGCCCTGAGAATCTGCCTGCTGAATAAGGAATTCAGACTTTGTTGCATAAAGCGGTGTCGCGACCACGTAATAGTAAAGACCGACAATGAAGGTAGGCAGGAAAACGAAAAAACTGAGCCGTGTCACCAACAACAGTAATTTGCGCCGGCGACGCTGTGCGATATCCTGCTGAATTCGGTAAATTTCGCGGGCGCGGCCGTCTTCGGACATAACCTCGGTTGAGGGTAACGTTCCGGTCTCGACGGTCTTTGGAAGGTTGGGTGCACTGGCGTTGGCCTTATCTTCCGGCGACACAAGTTCCAGCATGTTTGTGCGTTTGAACGGATCAATCCCCTTTTGGCGCAACTGGCGGATCGCATCATAGTCAGAGGTCGGCGCAAGTCGGTTTTTTTGCGCCACGCGCCGCGCCATCCGCAGTTGGCGACCGGTCAGGCCCTCTTTTTTGATCGCTTCAATCTCGGCTGATATCGATTTGGATGCCGTTTCAGCGGGTTTTTGGGCCGTCGGATAAGCCTGATCACCAAAGCCATCTTCGACTGGTGTGTTTTCGTCCAGCGCCGGGTGCGTTGGCCCGGTATCCGCGCCAGACGGGTTGACGGCAGCTTTCAGTTTGTTCAGTGGTTCGGCTAGCGACCCACTACGGCGGATGCGGTATTTTTTGGCTTTAGGCTTGGTAGTCATAAAATGCCCTTGCTTCTTCCAGTGTATCGAACAGCAGAAACTGGCCGTCCTTGATGACCGCCGCTGACCGGCAGAATTTTTCCAATGTAGAGGTTTGGTGCGAAACGACGACCACAGTCGCGTTCTCTAGTCGTTCGCGCAGGATTGTCCCCGCTTTGCGATT
>JAHRVD010000096.1 GCA_019090845.1 Marinosulfonomonas sp. | reverse complement strand
CAAACAAAGCCCGCGCCAGTGCCAGCCGCTGAAGTTGCCCGCCCGAAAGCTGGGCATTCAGCGGGCCAAGGCGGGTATCATACCCCTGTGGCAAACGCAGAATAGCCTCATGAACTTTGGCTGTTTTTGCAGCATCGATGACCAAATCAGCATCTGGTTCACACGCCATTCGGGCAATGTTTTCGGCAACCGTGGCATCAAAAAGATGAACCGATTGTGGCACATACCCAATCAACGTTCCAAGTTGTTCCGGGCCATAATGCGCCGTATCGGCCCGACCCAAGCGAATACTTCCAGTGGCAGGTCGCACCAAGCCCACAAGCGTGCGCGCCAGTGTGGTTTTTCCGGCCCCCGAATTGCCGATCACTCCCAAGGCATGGCCCGGTTTCAGATCAAAACTGACATTATGCAGGACGGGATTTTCCACACCATCGACAAAAACCGTAATCTCTTTTGCCTGCAAAGCAGCGACGGGACGCGGCAGGCTGGTTTTCGCAGTCCTTTCACCGTCTTGATCTAGCAACCCTGACAGCATCCTGCGTGCAGCGCCTGCCTGCTGCACCTGAGACCACCGGGAAACCACTACTTCAACTGGTCCCAAGGCCCGCCCAAGCATGATTGACGCGGCGATCATGGCCCCGGCCGTCAATTCGTCCAACAAAACCAACCAAGCGCCAGCGGCCAGCATTGCTGACTGTAAAAACAGCCGGAAGGCTTTGGTAAATGCCGTATAGGCGCCGGTTGTATCATTTGCGATTACCGTTTGCTGCAACCCCGCCTGCGTTGCGGCCTGCCATCTGGCAACGATTGCGGGAACCATCCCCTGCGCCCAAATAACCTCACTTGCTGACGTGGCTTGCTTCGCAAAATCATCTGTTGCGAAAGACGAGCGCCGTGCGGCAATTATGTTTTTTCTTGTCGCCCATTGATTGGCCAATGCCACCAGAACGAGCGTTGCGCCCCCGCCAATGGCCAGCCAGCCCAGTGCGGGATGAAAAACGAAGATCGCCGCAAGAAACACCGGAGTCCAGGGGACATCCAGAAACGCAAGCATGACCGGCCCGGACAAGAATGCCCGTATTGTTTCAAGCTCTTGAGCGCCATGCCGGGTGGCCTGTGATGGTTTAATCAGCGCCGCGCGCCGCAACATCGCCCGATATACACAAGGCTCCAGATTGGTCAGGAACTGGGCCCCAACACGTTCCAGAACGCGGCCGCGCGCAAACTCGATCACTCCGTAAAAAATATACAGCCCGCCAACCAGACCAAACAATGCCACAAGCGTTTCCTGGGACCGCGAGCTTAGCACCCTGTCGTAAATCTGAAGCATAAACAAAGGGCCGGTCAGCATCAGTAAATTGGTGAAGATACTGAACAGGAATGCAGTGACTATCCAGCCGCGACATCGTGCAAAGGTCAGCGTGGGTTCTGCGGTAGTCTGGACAATCATCAAGCATCCTTTCGGACAGCAATCTAGCCAGAAACCATTCCCATATGTTTAAGAGTTGCAGGGCAGTTTCAATATACAGTGTGCAACGACCCCGCCAAGACATTGCTGCGCCGGAAGAACCGCATTATGATCGGCATTTCAGACAACAAGTCGAACATTGCGAGGCCCCCGATGAAAGATAGTTTGGAAAATATCAAGCACAGTCAGTGTCTGATTGGCGGAAAATGGGTTGGTGACGGCGACAAAGCTGTGACAAACCCGGCCACAGGGGCAGAGCTGACACGCGTCCCGGTTTTTGGCACTGACGAGACAAATCAGGCCATTGCCTGCGCCAAGAAAGCCCTTCCCGGCTGGTCCGCCAAACTGGCCAAAGAACGCTCGAATATCCTGCGCCGCTGGTTCGATCTGGTGAATGAAAACACCGAAGAACTTGCCCAACTGCTGACAGCCGAGCAAGGTAAACCGCTGGCCGAAGCACGCGGCGAAATTTCTTACGCGGCCAGCTTTATCGAATTTTACGCCGAGGAAGCCAAACGCCTGAATGGCGAGACGATCCCCTCACACACAAAAGACAGCCGGATACTTGTGATCCGCCAACCGATTGGTGTCGTTGCCGCGATCACCCCATGGAATTTCCCGGCAGCGATGATTACCCGCAAACTAGCGCCAGCCCTTGCGGCAGGTTGCACCACGGTGCTTAAGCCCGCGACCGAAACACCGCTGACCGCTTTTGCCTTTGCCGCACTGGCCGAAGAAGCTGGGCTGCCACCGGGCTGCCTGAACGTTATTTCCGGCAAATCCGGCGAAATCGGTGCTGCAATGTGTGCCCACCCAGATGTGCGCGCATTAACATTCACTGGCTCTACCCCGGTTGGCAAACTGCTGATTAAACAAAGCGCCGACACGGTCAAACGGCTGGGGCTGGAACTGGGCGGGAATGCTCCGTTCATCGTGTTTGACGACGCTGATCTGGATGCCGCCGTTGACGGCGCGATGATGTCCAAGTTCCGCAATGCCGGGCAGACCTGCGTTTGTGCCAACCGGATATATGTACAGGACGGCGTGTATGACGCATTTGCCGAAAAATTCGCCCAAAAAGTCGCGGCACTTCAGGTGGGAAACGGCACTCTGGAAGGTATCGAACAGGGGCCATTGATCAATCAGGACGCCGTCGCAAAGGTCGAAGAACATATCGCCGACGCTGTCACCAAAGGCGCAAACGTGAAACTTGGCGGGAATCGCCATTCCGCGGGCGGCAATTTCTTTGAGCCGACACTGCTTACCGGCGTGACGCAGGATATGGCCGTAGCCAAAGAGGAAACATTTGGCCCGCTTGCCCCATTGTTCCCATTCTCGACCGAAGAAGAAGCCATCGCGATGGCCAATGACACGGAATTCGGCCTAGCGGCGTATTTCTATGCCCGCGACATTGGCCGGGTCTGGCGCGTCGGCGAAGCGCTGGAATATGGAATGGTTGCGATTAACAGCGGTATTCTTTCAACAGAAGTTGCACCTTTTGGCGGCATCAAAGAAAGCGGTCAGGGTCGCGAAGGATCCGCCCACGGGATGGATGAATTCACTGAGTTGAAATATATGCTGATGGCCGGGATCTGATGCCTGCGGGCTTTGGTTTCTGTGGGCATTGGTTCAAAGGTCGGACCAAAGCCCCAAATTTAGCCGGATAGCGGACAGGATTGTAGCAAGCACCGCCAGCGCTGCGCCTGCGGCCAGTCCGATATATGCACCCTCTGTGACTGCCAGAGAAAAGCCCAATCCGGCCAATCCGATACCGATGGCATTGCCAAACTCGCGCGAAGTAGCTTGAATTCCGGAAGCGCGGATACGCCTTTCGCGCGGTGGCAAAACGATAAGGATTCGGTTGTTTGGCGCCTGAAAAAATCCAAACCCCACCCCCATCGCCGCCATGACGTAAGTAATATATTTGATTGAATGCCCAACTATTGGCGAGATAATTAGCAACATGCAAATTGCCAACGTAAGCAGTCCTGCAAAACACAGTATTTCCGGCCGAATCCGATCCGACATCCAACCGGCAAGCACCGCCGACACGGCGGCTGTCGTGGGCCAGATAGCGACGACAAAACCGGCTTCAATTTTGGTAACTCCGATATCTCGCAATAGGTAGAATGGAAAAACCGTCATGATTACCGCGCCGGTTGCAAAGCCAAGGCCCGACGTGATCAATGCCATTCGCAGGCGGGGCAACGCAAGAAGATCAACCGGCAAAATCGAATGCGGCTT
>JAHRVD010000095.1 GCA_019090845.1 Marinosulfonomonas sp. | reverse complement strand
CGATGAAACCCGTCAAATTCTGCGCGCTTTTTCGGGCGGTCCGCATATATTCAATCTGGGCCACGGGATCACACCGACGTCGGATCCGGACAACGTGCAGCTGATGATCGACACGGTGCGCGCAGGTATCTGATCTTGACCCGCACTCGCGCCGTCAGTTTCATCAAACCCATTTGGCCATTGGCGGCAGGCTCATCAGAACCGCGTCTGCATCATGCCCGGTTTCCAACCCGAATTTTGTGCCCCGGTCGTAGACCAGATTATATTCAGCATAGAGCCCCCGGTGGACCAGTTGGGCGTCCTTATCTGCATCGCTCCAATCCTGAACGCGGCGTTGTTCAGTGATGGGCAGGAATGCGGGCAAAAATGCGCGCCCCGCGTCCTGAGTCAGGGCAAAATCTGCGTCCCAGTCGCCGCTGTTGAAATCGTCAAAGAATATTCCACCAACACCGCGGGCACGTTTGCGATGGGGAATGAAAAAATACTCGTCGGCCCATTTTTTGAAATGCGGATAGTGTTGGGCCCCGTGCGGGTCACAATACTGCTTCATGACATCGTGGAAGTGGCGCGTGTCCTCGTCATATTCAATGCAGGGGTTCAGATCTGAACCGCCGCCAAACCACCAGGCATGCGGCGTCCAGAACATTCGTGTATTCATATGAACCGCTGGCGCATGCGGGTTTTGCATATGCGCGACCAGCGAAATACCCGATGCCCAGAAACGCGGATCATCCTTCATACCGGGAATACCCTTTCGCGCCGCCATCGCGTTTTGCGCGCGCTCACCAAGCTGCCCGTAGACGGTCGAAATATTCACGCCGACTTTTTCAAACACCCGTCCGCCACGCATAACGCTCATCAGGCCTCCACCGGCGTCGTTGCCATCCTCTGAGGCCCGTGTTGTCTTGCTAACCTCGAATTTTCCAGCCGGCAATTCGGACATCGGGCCGGTGGTCTGGCTTGTTTCCAGCGCCTCAAACGCTGATACTATTTCGTCGCGAAGCGTGCGAAACCAGTTCGCTGCCGTCGCCTTTTGGGTGTCAAAATTATCTGTCATGATGGTTCCATGCGGTCACGTTTGCGCCACGTCAATCCTATCGCGCTATGATTCGCCATGCCCGCGATGTATTTTTGCATTGTTAATTGAGTCCGGAGGTCGCAATGCGCCGCATTATATTCCTAGCCCTGCTCCTATTGGCGGCCTGCGCCACCCCCCAGCAAGCCTGCATCAACAGGGCGACCAAAGACATCCGGGCGATGGACAAGCTTATTGCCAAAACCGAAGGTAATATCAGTCGAGGCTATGGTCTGCGGGCAGAGACCTACTTTATCAACGAACGGCAGATCTGCGGTCGGGCGGACGACAAGAAAGTCTATTGCAATGTGCCCGTGGCATATTCGCGTGACGTGCCTGTGGCTATCGATCTGAATGCCGAAAAAGCCAAGCTGGCTTCACTGGTTGCCGCGCGAAAGCAACTTGTCAATCGTGGCGCTGCGATTATCGCCGAATGCAAGTTAATGCATCCCACGGCGTAGCCCCCATATGCAGCAGCGCCTAATGTGCTGAGCTGGCGACCCCGTCCAGCAGCGAGCGCCCGCCGTCCACATTCATTATTTGTCCAGTGACAAAGCTGGCCCCTTCACTGGCCAGAAACTGAACAGCTTCGGCCAGTTCACCGGGTCCGGCGATCCGTCCAAGCGGCGTCGTGTTGATGATTGGATCCCTTGCGCCTTCATCTTCTTTCAGCGTGGCCTTCAGGCTTGCGCTCATCACACTGCCAAAAGCGACCGCATTGACCCGGATGTTATGGGGCGCAAGTGCCAGTGCCATCGACCGCGTCATCTGATCCAGCGCCGCAGTGCTGACCGAATAGGCCAGTAAATCCGGCCGTGTTCGCTGTGCAGCGACTGACGACAGGTTGATAATTGATCCCGCAGGCCCCGGCTCTTCAGATTGCGACTTTGCCTGCGCGATCATCCGGCGTGAAATCACCTGAGACAGACGATAACCGGCCATCAGATTTTGCTCTAACAGCACATCCAATGTTGAATCTTTCGCATTTAGGGGGTCAGTCGTCAAAACCTGCCGGCTGGCGTTCACCAGAATATCGACCCGGTCAAACGCATCAATCGTCGCAGACAGCAAATTGGCCTGTGTAAGCTTTTTTCGCAAATCCCCGGCGAAATAACGGATGTTGCTGTCTTCGCTCGCGGCGGCCTCGCCCACCTCGCGCACAAGGCTGTCTTCGTCCATATCCGCGAACATAACGTTAGCGCCATGCGCAGCAAAATGGCGGGCGATTGCAAGACCAATACCATTGGCGGCACCAGTTACAATTGTGGATTTTCCAGAAATCGAAAATGACATGAGATTGCCTGACGTTGTCTGACCCTAAGGGGCGCTAGCGTTTTCTTTGCACCGGCTTTGCAGCCCGGAATACTTTGAAAGATCGGTCACCAGTAAGTTCAGAGACGTCTTTGAAAGACGCCGACAAAGCGGATTCATAAGGCAAATG
>JAHRVD010000094.1 GCA_019090845.1 Marinosulfonomonas sp. | reverse complement strand
TTGTGATTTCGGATTATCAGGGTTCTAGGGCAAAGCGGCATGGCAGGCCAGACGGCAGAAATTACGTGGCGCGACGGGCGGCTGCCAGTATCGGAAAAGTTCGACGACCCATATTATTCGGCCGATGACGGGTTGGCTGAATCACGGTTCGTATTTCTGAAGGGCAACGATCTGCCTGCGCGGTTTCAGCCGGGTTTTCATATCGGGGAACTTGGGTTTGGCACCGGATTGAACATGCTCGCCGCATGGAGAGCATGGCTGGACGCAGGAATTGACGGCCCGCTATCCTATACCAGTTTTGAGGCCTATCCGATGGCCCGAACCGATATGGCACACGCGCTTCAGACCTTTCCCGAAATGTCCGATCTGGCTGATCCATTGCTGGCCGCCTGGCCACCCGATGGAACGGAAATCAAGCTGCCCGGAATTGTGTTGAATGTCATCCTCGGCGACGCCCGCCAGACATTGGCAAACTGGGAAAACCGTGCAGACGCATGGTTCCTTGACGGGTTCGCACCCGCCCGAAACCCAGAGCTTTGGGAACAGGGCTTGCTTAATGATGTGGCCCGACATACCGCGCTAGCTGGAACATTTTCGACCTATACCGCGGCGGGCGTTGTGCGCCGCGCTCTGAATGCTAGCGGGTTTCAGGTCGAGCGTATTGCCGGGTTCGCAGGCAAACGACACATGACAATCGGTAGACTGGACACGGTGAAATGAGCAAAAACAACACCCGCGCCGGGATCCAGTTGATGATCGCGGCAACGATGATCTTTGCAATGCAAGATGCGTTTTCCCGCCATCTGGCCGGAACTTATAACGTCTTTGTCGTCGTGATGATCCGCTATTGGTTTTTTGGTGCTTTTGCGATTGCAATTGCGCTGCGCCACCCACGTGGTTTTGACCATGTTGCAAGAACCCACCACCCCCGCCTGCAAATCCTGCGCGGTGCCCTGCTGGCATTGCAAATTTGCGTCATGGTATATGCATTCGTGTTGTTGGGCCTTGTGGAAAGCCATGCGGTTTTCACCAGTTATCCGCTGCTTGTTGCCGCCCTTTCCGGCCCGATACTGGGCGAAATGGTTGGCTGGCGGCGCTGGTCAGCTATCTGTATCGGCTTTGTCGGTATCCTGATAATCCTGCGTCCTGGATATACCGTGTTCTCGCCCGCCGCGCTGGTCCCTTTTTGTGGGGCCGTCATGTTCGCCGTTTACGGTCTTGTTACCCGCTTTGTGTCCGCCAAGGACGGCGCGCTGACCAGCTTTTTCTGGACCGGCGTCATCGGCGCAATCGTGATGACTGCAATAGGCATCTGGTCTTGGGAACCAATGAACGGACCCGATTCTATTCTTATGGCGGTGCTTTGTGTGACTGGCGTGCTTGGGCACTGGTTGTTGATCAAATGCTACGAATTGGCAGAGGCCAGTGCCGTTCAGCCATTCGCATATCTGCAACTGGTTTTCGTCTCGATAATTGGCATTTCAGTGTTCAACGAAGTGCTGCAATTGAATGTCGTCATTGGCGCATCGCTGGTTGTCGGAGCGGGTGTGTTCACGCTTTTGCGCACCGGCAAAATCTCTGCTGAAAAGGACTAACGCCCGGTCAGTTCCCGTGACAGGCTAAGTGGCACCGGTTTTCCGGCCAGTCTGGCGCGATATACCGGCAGTGATTCCATCACCCGCATCACGTAATTTCGCGTTTCCCGGAACGGAATATGCTCGATCCAGTCCACCGCGTGTTCAACTGACCGGCGTGGATCACCATATCGCTTCAGCCACCTTTTCGGGCGGCTTGGTCCGGCGTTATATCCGGCTGCAATGAATGGATAATAATCGCCAAATTCGCCAATAAGCTCTGCCAGATACGCCGTTCCTAGGGTGGCGTTGTATTTGGGGTCTGTGGTCAAGCGGCCCAGATGGAACTTCAGACCTTTCTTTCTGGCCATTTCCCGCGCCGTTCGGGGCATAAGCTGCATCAATCCGCGTGCGCCGACACCGCTGGTCGCACCCGAATAAAATTCGCTTTCACGCCGCGCGATGGACAAGGTCAGTTCGGCCGGAACGCTGGCGTCACTTTCAATGATGTCGGTGACGGGAAAATAGGGGCGCAACAGAACATTGCCGCTGCGCGCGGCATATTTCGCCATGTAAAGCGCGGCGTAGGGTTCCTTAAGATCCAGTGCAATTTGCGCCAGAGCGCCACGCTCTTGGGTTGTCAGGCGCTCTGCCAGATGGCGGGTGAAACGCGTGAACAGCAATGGAAACCCGGCCTTCTGAAACAGCAAAGCTGCCTGAAGCACCGAGGATTTTCCATGGGGTGTTTCACTGAAATCAGGATAGGTTTCCCGCCCCGTCAGCGAAGGGTTCATTTTCAGACCGGCTTTTTCGGCGGCAAGTTGCCCGTAAAAGCTGGTCTGATATTCCCCACCGAAAGCATAGGCCAGTTGCGCGTTTTCGCGGTCGCCCAACGCATCATGCGCCCGGCCTTCCCAGTAACCGGCCCGGCCAAGACTAATCGGTGTGTCCACTGCAATTCGGAAACGACGGAAATGTTCCAGCGCGGTCTTGGCATCATCCAAATCAGTTAGGGCGATAAACCCCGACAACCATTCAAGGTCAGAATAGTTGCTGCCTGCGGTCATGAAATGTCGGCTGGCAAGATCATAGGCTTCTTGCGCTTTGCCATCCCGCATCAGTTGGCGCGCCATACTGCGCCGCTCGTTTGCCCAGACTTCTGGCCTTCCAAGCGTTTGTGCCGATACGCTGCGACTTTGCATCAACTTCATCGCGCTATCGGCGAGTTTTCTTTTCAGCCGCCACTCAAACCGTGCGAATGCCAGACCTGCATCTTCGTTCAACGGCGCCGGCACCGCTTTGATCAGCCGATCAACACCCCTGCGATTCTTAATCAGCGCGATGCGCGCCGCTGCCAAGGCACGATGTTCCTTGTCCACCAGCCGGTTAAGACGCCCGGCCTCTGTTATCTTTCCAGCCCACAGCAACATATCCTGACGCGCGGCGTGGTGCGGAGCCAACAATTTGGCAAATCCACCTAGAAACTTACCTTCTTCAGAGGTGTTCATCGACAGGTTTTGCCACGCCCGGACAATTTCGGCATCGCTGTCCGCTGGCCTGCCTTTGGAACGAAGTGCCGCAGCCAGACGCAGCGAACCGGT
>JAHRVD010000093.1 GCA_019090845.1 Marinosulfonomonas sp. | reverse complement strand
CGGCTTGCGGCAACAGCGCTAGACCAAAGAGACGGCGCTCTGGTGCGGGTGCCCCACCGAGGTGCGCGCCGAGCCATCCACCGGCAATCCGAGCTGTAATACGCAGGGCCAGATAGGCCAGACCCAGAAACCCGACATCGCGCAGCGCATGGATGTCCAGAAGCGCCCCGGCCAGCACGAAAAACAGCACCATGAAGGGCCATTGGATGTGTTCGATCTCGTGAAACGCGCGGTCGTGGTGCGAGGCCAGATTGACGATGATGGCACCGGCGGTCATGCCCGCGATGAGGAAAGACACCTCGGCCCAGAGAGCGAGACCAGCGGTCAGGAAGACAAGCGCCAGGGCTTCAACCTCGAGCGGTTCGCCGCCACCTATGTGACCGGTTAGGAACGCTCCGGGCAGGCCGATCGCAATCCCCAGAACTAGGGCACCGCCGATCTCGTGAAGTACTGACAGGCTGGCGGATTCCGTGGTGCCGGTGAGCGAAACAGCGAAGCTGATGCAAAGGCTGAAGGCGAGAAGCCCCCATGCGTCGTCTATGGCGACGATGCCTTCGATTGTGCGCGTGAAGTCGTTGGATATGCCGGACTGACGGATCACGTCGGTGGTGGCTGCTGGTGCCGTAGCCGTGGCGATGCCCGCAAGGACAATTGCAAGGGCAGGATCCGTGCCAAGGGCAATCAGGCCAAGCGACACCACCATAAGGGTCAGGCCGACGATGGCCAGCGAGATGATGAAGATGCGCCGCCCTGTGACTTTCAGATCGCTGAGTTTGAGGGACCCGCCAAGGAGGAATGCCACCAGCGTCAGCGCGGTGATCGACAGGAATTCGTAAGCGCCGGTGATCTCTTCCGGGATCCACCCCATTTGGCCCGCGACGAGTCCCGACAGTAGCAAGAGCGTGACGCGTGGAACGGGCGTGCGGTGTCCGATCAGGTGTGCGCTAAGTCCGATGAAGAACATCGCGCCGAGCGTCAGGAACTGGGTTTCGGTTTCCATGGGGTCTTCATGGCCAGTCGCAGAGCAGGGGGCATTGATACGGATCAATCGGGGGAGAGCCGTATCGTTCTTGTCCATGAACTGCGCCTTCTGGATCAGATAGGCGCACGGGGGTGTTCTGTCGCTTCAGGCGGATGCAAATGTTGTTGCCGCCCTGCTGGCGTGGCAGCAGAAAGCCAGTGGTGACAGTTCGCTTTGGCGGGCGTTTGAAAGCTGGCCATGTCATCGGACATTGCAGGGCGATTTGCGGCGGTCATCCCCGAAAGAGGGAACGTGGCCGCTGCCGCTTGGGCGGCGTTTGATCAATGGTATACCAGTGAGAAACGGACCGAGCGATACTATATCGCTAGTTGCAGCGGCTATCTTGACCGTCAGGATCAGGCGCACGCATTGCCCCGGTATCTTCTGCTTGCCGACGATTACCTTGCCCGGCTGTGCCAGTTGCCAGTTGCCCGTTGCCCGTTGCCAGTTGCCTGATGGCCGGAAAAACGACTGAGTGAGTGCAGGTGATTGAGGCAAATCAATTCTGGATCGGCCACAGCTTTTAGCCTGATGTCGACACGCCAGACATCAGGATCTGCGCTAGGGAAACCAATGTTTTGCCGAAAATGGACATGTCCCACAACGCGACCGGATGTTGTCCGAAATTCAATCCCCAAGGGTGGGATGGGCGGCGTTTGCATTTCAAGGACAAGCCCTTTGTGCGGGCCACGACGCGTGGTCTGCTGCATGTGCCGGTCAATATGGGCACCGTTTTCACGCGGGTGCAGGAAAACATCGGGGATGCCGGGGCAGAGGATCCAGACAGTTATCTGGTGCTGAGCCGCGATTTCTCGTCGACGGAGGCCGAGCACTATTTTGCGGTGCCCCGCGATGTGTCTGGCGAGGAGATGGTGACGTTTAGCGGCGAGTTAATGACGCGGGTTTTCGAAGGCCCGTACCGCCATGCCAAGGACTGGACGCACGAGATGGAGATCGCAGCCGAGGCTGCCGGTCATCAGGTCAAGCGCATCTTCATGTTCTATACGACTTGCCCAAAATGCGCGCGTGCTTACGGCAAGAATTACGTCGTCGGTGTTGCCGAGATTTGACTGGACATCCTTAGGAAAACGGAGCGCAGGATTATGAAGAATCCGGAATTAGCTATTCCTATCAAAAAGTTGGAGGGATGCGAAGCGATAACGATGGCCGATTTCGAAGGCGTTGTGCATGCCCTTGAATATCTGTTGCCCGACAGAGCGACTGAAGGCCTGACGGCGCAGGGGATCAGCACTGCCGATGGTGCGATGCATGTGGCGGACGATGCCTATCCCAACTGGGCGGTTCACATTCGCGGACGCGCCAATGATCGCAACGGCCACTGGCGTTGCACGCTTCGAGAGGATGACAGCCGGGATAATGATGCGGCGGTGGGGGTAGGGCGGTCTGCGGTATTGGCTCAGGCCATTCTGGCCGCAGTTCTTCGGCTTTCGATGATGCTGAAGAAAGATGACGGCGCGGCTTGATCTGGATCAATCGCTGTCCGGACTGTGCGCCTACTATTCAAGCCACACGCAGCGCTGAGGAGGATTGCGCCATGAGACATTCGGGATCGAAGATGTGCTTTGCCGCGCTTGTTACGGCATTTGGATTGGCTGCGGCCAGCCCGGCATTCAGTTTTACCGCCTGCCAGGTGACTGACACCGGCGGGATTGACGACAACAGTTTCAACCAGACGGCGTGGAAGGGCGTTCAGGACGCACAGAAGGAACTTGGCGTCGATGGACGGTTCCTGGAGAGCCAGGCCGAGACGGATTACGATGCCAACATCAATTCGCTGATTGATGGTGATTGCGATGTGATCATCACGGTTGGGTTCCTGTTGGGGGATGCGACCGAGAAGGCCGCCAAGGCCAATCCGGATCAGCCGTTTTCCATCGTCGACTTTGCCTATGACCCAATAATCCCCAACGTACTTGGGCAAGTCTATGCCACGGATCAGGCGGCGTTTCTGGCGGGCTATCTGGCGGCTGGCATGACCCAGACCAAGATCCTGGGCACGTTTGGCGGGATCAACATTCCGCCCGTGACGATCTTTATGGACGGGTTTGTACGCGGAGCGAACTATTGGAACGAGGTGAAGGGCGACAGCGTCTTGGTTCTGGGCTGGGATTTGGAAAGCCGCGAAGGGCTGTTCACCAACAACTTTGACAACCTTGATGACGGTCGTGCTTATGCACAGAACCTATATGACGAAGGTGCCGACATCGTGCTTCCCGTTGCTGGCCCTGTCGGGCTTGGTTCTGCCACGCTGGCTGACGAGTTGGGCGTTGACCGGCTGAAGATTATTGGCGTCGATGCCGATCTTTACTTTACCGACACCGAGAGGCAGCACGTTTATCTGACATCGGTGACCAAGCGGATGGATGCGACGGTTGCGCATGTGATCAAGACCACTTTGAACGGCGAGTTCATGGGGGGCTTGCTGGTTGGCACGCTGGATAATGGCGGTGTGGACCTTGCGCCTTTCCACGACATGGAAGATGCGGTGCCGGATGAGTTGAAGGCCGAACTTGAGGCGCTTCGGGCGCACATCATCGACGGCAGCGTTTCGGTTTCGGATTAGGCCGGGCCATGCGGGTCGAACTAAAAAACATCACCAAACGGTTCGGCCCGGTTGTTGCCAACAAGGGCGTTGATCTGACGATTGAACCCGGCGAAGTGCTTGGCTTGCTCGGAGAAAATGGCGCGGGCAAGTCGACGCTGATGAACGTTCTTTGCGGACTTTACGCGCCGACAGAGGGCGAGATTTTCATTGATGGTAAATCGGTAACCTTTGACGGTCCGGGCGATGCGATCCGCGCCGGTATTGGCATGGTGCATCAGCATTTCATGCTGGTGCCGGTGTTTTCAGTCGCCGAAAATGTTGTGCTGGGCGTCGAGCCGACGGGGCGGTTAGATCATCTGGACTTGGCAACTGCGCGTGCCGAAGTACGACAGTTGAGTGAGGACTATGGCTTGGCCGTGGACCCTGATGCGACCATTGAAACTTTGCCCGTGGGCGTGCAGCAGCGGGTTGAGATTATCAAGGTTCTGTTCCGGTCCGCAGATGTGCTGATTTTGGACGAGCCGACGGCGGTTCTGACGCCGCAGGAAGTGGACGAGTTCTTTCAGATCGTGCGGTCGTTGTGTGACGCCGGGAAGGCGATTGTTTTTATCACTCACAAGCTGAACGAGATCCTTGAGGTCTCGGATCGGATCAGCGTGATCCGGCGGGGCGAGATTGTGGGCAGCGGCGATCCCAAGGAGCTGACCCGGCCCGAGCTGGCCGAAATGATGGTGGGGCATCCGGTGGATTTCAACGTGGCGCGTGCGCCCTATGCGCCGCGCGAGGTGATCCTGGATATCTCGGACCTGACGGTGCTGCGCGATGACGGGGCGGTTGCGGTTGATAACCTGTCGTTGAAAGTGCGCAGTGGCGAAGTTGTCGGGATTGCGGGCGTGCAGGGCAACGGGCAATCGGCGCTGATCGAGGCACTCGCGGGGTTGCGTCGGGTTGCATCGGGGAGCGTGCACTTTGACGGCATGGACATCACCAATGCCAGCCCGCGGGCGCGGCACCGAATGGGGATTGCGCATATACCCGAGGACCGTCAGCGCGCCGGGTTGATCGGCAATTTCACCGTGGCCGAGAACATGGTGCTGGATACCTACTATGGCCCGCCGTTTGCGAAGGGCGCCAGCATTGACTGGGGCCGGGTTCACGACGATGCGGCGCGCGTGGCCGAGGAATATGACGTGCGGACGCCGTCGGTCGATGCCGCTGCTGCGCATTTGTCGGGGGGCAACCAACAAAAGCTGATCGTCGCGCGGGAATTGTCTCGGGACACGCGGTTTGTGATTGCCGGGCAGCCGACGCGGGGGCTGGATGTGGGCTCGATTGCGTTCATTCACGCGCAACTGATGGCGGCGCGGGATGAGGGCGACGGGTTGCTGATCGTGTCGTCGGAACTGGATGAGATCATGTCGGTGTCGGACCGAATTCTGGTGATGTTCAAAGGTCGGATCGTGGCGGAATACGCGCCGCATATTGCGCCCGTCGACAAGGGTGAGATCGGTCTGGCGATGGCGGGGGCAGGACCATGAGCGACGCGATGGACAAGGCCACCCATGGCCGTTTGCTGGGACGGACCCAAGTCGAGGATCTGGTGATCGTGCCGCTGTTCGCGTTTGTCGCGGCCCTGATACTGGGCGCCGTGGTGATGGCGACGACGGGTGTCGATCTGGCGACGATTGGGACGTCTTACGTTGCGTTGGTGAAGGGGTCTGTCGGGTCGGTGAACGCGGTGTCCGAGACGTTGACGGCGGCGGCTCCGCTGGTGTTGGCGGGGCTGGGCCTTGCACTTGGGTTCCGGGCCGGGTTGTTCAACATCGGGGCCGAGGGGCAGGTGGTTATGGGCGGATTGGCGGCCGTGGTTGCCGGTGTCGCTTTGGGCGATCTGCCCGCGATCATTGCCTTGCCCGGCGCGCTTCTGGCGGGGGCGCTGACGGGGGCGTTTTATGCGGGGATTGCCGGGTGGTTGAGGGCTGTTACGGGGGCGCATGAGGTGATTTCGACCATCATGCTGAACCTGATTTCCTTTCGTTTGCTGGACTATCTGTTGAGCACGCCATTGATCCAGAAGGAAGGGCGCGCCGACCCAATCTCAAAGTCGGTGCCGGACGCGGCGGAACTGCCTCGGCTGTTGACGTTCATAGATGCGAATTTGCGGGTTCATGCCGGGATTTTCCTGATGCTGATCATGGTCGGAGTGGCCTATTGGTTATTGTTCCGTTCGAAACTGGGGTTTGAATTCCGCGCTGCCGGGGAGAACCCAGTGGCGGCCCGGTTTGCGGGCATGAATGCCAGTCTGACGATCATTTTGGCGATGGCCATTGCGGGAGCACTGGCGGGGTTGGCGGGTGCAAACCAGACGCTTGGGGTGTTGGACCGGGCAACACCGGGGTTTTCGGCGGGGATCGGGTTTAATGCGATTGCGGTGGCCCTGATGGGGCGGTCGCATCCGGTGGGCGTTCTGTTGGCCGGTATTCTGTTCGGCGCGCTGGAGGCGGGCGGACGGCAGATGCAGGTGGATGCGGGCGTCAGCATTGATCTGATCGCCATTATCCAATCGCTGATCATCGTCTTTATCGCGGCGCCCCTGTTGGTGAAGGCGCTGTTTCCGTGGGGCTTTCGGCGGGAGGGAAGCGAATGACTGTGCATCTGGATAAGGCCCGTTTGCGTCAGACGCGGATAACGGGGGGCATATTGATCGGTTTTGGCGTGTTGATGGCTGCCTTTTTGGCTCCTGATGCGTCAGGTGTTGCGACGTTCCGTCTGTCTCGTCCGACGGATGTCTGGCCGGTGCCAAACCTTGTTGTTCCGGGTGGCCCATTTATCTATGTCATCTCGGCCTTGCTGGCTTTCTTAGGTGTCCGCCAGTTCCTGCGGGGCGCCTCGAAATGGAGCTCTTTGACGCTGGCCATCGGGCTGGCGATTGCGGTGGCGGCGTTTCTGGTCTGGGCGACGGCGGGCAAGTCGTTTTCGCTGACGGGCATGTTGCAGGCGACGCTGGTGCGTGCTGTGCCAATTGCCTTGGGTGGCCTGGCGGGAGTGTTGTCCGAGCGGGTCGCCGTGGTGAATATCGGGATCGAGGGGATGTTGCTGGCGGGTGCCTTTACCGGAGCCTTGGTCGGGTCGCTGGCAGGTGGGATCGCGGGGCTGGCCGCCGCCGTGGCGGTTGGCGGCATGTTTGGGTTCATTCTGGCTGCCTTGGTGGTGACGTATCGGATGGATCAGATCATTGCGGGGGTGTTCATCAACCTCTTCGTGCTGGGGCTGACCAGTTACATCTCGTCCCAGGTGTTTCAGGAGTACCGTGCGCTGAACAACGCGCCGGTTTTTCGGGCCATCGAGATCCCATACTTAAGCGATCTGCCGGTGGTCGGGCCGGTATTCTTCAGCCAGAATATCTTTGTCTATGGCGCGTTCATACTGGCGGGGCTGGCGACTTATTACCTGTTTCATACGCGGCTTGGGTTGCGTGCTCGGGCGGTGGGCGAGCATCCGCGTGCCGCTGATACGCTTGGGATCAACGTCTATCGCACGCGGTACATCAACGTGACGATGGCGGGCATGGTCGCCGGGTTTGGCGGGGCGTGGTTCACCCTTGGATCGGTGGGACGGTTTGATGAAGGCATGACCGGCGGGCGTGGGTTCATCGGGTTGGCCGCGATGATCTTTGGGCGTTGGCATCCGGTGGGGGCATTACTGGCGGCCTTGGTTTTTGGATTTGCCGACAGTCTGCAACAGAAGCTGGCGCTTCTGGGCACGCCGATCCCGTCGGAGTTCCTGGCGATGGCGCCCTATATCGCGACGATGGTCGTGGTGGCCGGTGTCCTGGGTCGGGCGCGTGCTCCGGCGGCGGATGGCAAGCCTTATGTGAAGGAGTGATAGCCCTCCGAGAGGTTCGCGGTCGACGAAGATATGCCCGTCCATGACGAAACGCATGAATTCGCAGGGTTTTTCTCTTTCCTGAAAATGAAGCCATGCAAGCTTGGCGAAATGGCTGGGCGAAAGGAACAGCATGACCTCGGAAATCGCGTCGTGGCTGGGTTTGCTGCGAATCTCGGCAGTATTTCCGAACAGCGTGCGCTGATCTTCGGGCAGGGAATATGGGTGCGCAGACGGGTGGCGAGGTCACCGCCTGTGACTTCAAAAAGTGGATACCGATCAGGCAGAGAATAAAAACCAGTATGATCACCAAACGGCCCCTCAAAAACCGCGCCAGGGCCAACCTCGCCATCGGTTCTTGGATCGTAACCGACCATGCCTGCTTCGGTGCTTACAAAACCTTCAAGAACGATTTCGGCGTTGGCTGGAACTTGCATGTCGATGGTTTTGCATTGCACGAGATCGATCCCTTTACCTGCCAAGAAACCTGCAAAAAGAAGTTCGCTAATACCTAGGGGCAAGGGCGCAGTTGCTGCGTAAGGCAAAACCGACTCGCCGCCAAGGACGATTGCCAAAGGCATGGGTTTGCCAATCTTTTTCCATGCCCGCCAATGTCGCGCACCATCGTGATGCATATGCCAGTGCATTGCCGTGTGATTTTTATCAATCAGTTGAGCGCGATACATACCAACATTGCGACTTTGTCGTGGCTCGCCAGCAGGTTTATCTGCATCATCAGGATGAATCGTGTAAATACCGCCAAGCGTGATAAACCGCCCCTCCCCACCTCCAACAGGTGTGTCGACAGGATATCCCACCTTCCGGGGGTCACCATCATGAGGCCAACATTTTAGGATGGGTAAGTCAAATAGATTAATCTCATCGCCGGTTTTGACGACTTGCTGACATGCCCCTTTTTTAACGTACTTGGGCGCGAACGATGCGATCTTGGCAAGTTCTAAACCCTTTTTCATTTTTGCCATCACGCCGCTTGGCGGTTCAGGTTTAACGAGTTGGCCGATCGTTTTAGCCAAGGCTTCAAAGCCGCCCTGG
>JAHRVD010000092.1 GCA_019090845.1 Marinosulfonomonas sp. | reverse complement strand
TTCATGTCGCCCGAAGACGCCAAGGAATGGGGTCTGATTGATGAGATTGTTGAAAATCGGGCTAAAATGGATGGTGAAGACGGCTGATTTGGACACATCTGGGTGTGAACATTGGGCGCAACGCCATTTTGGCGTTGCGGCGGAAAAAACACTGACCTAGACTTTGTGCAAGGGGCGACATGGCGCAGCTTTCGGGTTGCGCAATCATATAGGTCACAGGCCTTAAGGATTTAAGATGGCAAGCAATTCCGGCGATAGCAAAAACACACTTTACTGTTCTTTTTGCGGTAAAAGCCAGCATGAGGTGCGCAAACTTATTGCCGGGCCAACTGTGTTCATCTGCGATGAATGCGTCGAGCTGTGCATGGATATTATCCGTGAAGAAACGAAAACTGCCGGGTTGAAGTCTAGCGACGGCGTGGCAACACCGCGCGAAATCTGTGAAGTTCTGGATGACTATGTGATTGGGCAGGCCCATGCCAAACGGGTTTTGTCGGTCGCTGTTCACAACCATTATAAGCGCCTGAACCATGCTGGAAAATCCGGCGAGATTGAGCTGGCGAAATCCAACATCATGCTGATCGGCCCGACTGGTTGCGGTAAAACCCTGCTGGCGCAGACACTGGCGCGCATTCTGGATGTTCCGTTCACGATGGCGGATGCAACAACCCTGACCGAAGCGGGTTATGTTGGCGAAGACGTTGAAAACATCATCCTCAAGTTGCTTCAGGCCAGCGAATATAACGTCGAGCGCGCGCAGCGCGGCATCGTCTATATTGACGAAGTCGACAAGATTACCCGAAAATCCGACAACCCGTCGATTACCCGTGACGTATCGGGTGAGGGCGTGCAGCAAGCCTTGCTGAAGATTATGGAAGGCACCGTTGCCAGCGTTCCCCCCCAAGGTGGGCGCAAACATCCGCAGCAGGAATTCCTACAGGTCGATACCACAAATATCCTGTTTATTTGTGGTGGCGCATTCGCCGGTCTGGAAAAGATCATTGCACAGCGTGGCAAGGGTTCGGGCATCGGATTTGGCGCTGACGTGAAAGACAACGACAGTCGCGGCGTGGGCGAGGTGTTTACCGAACTGGAACCCGAAGATCTGCTGAAATTCGGGTTGATCCCGGAATTTGTCGGCCGTTTACCGGTAATCGCCACATTGCAGGACCTGGATGAGGACGCTCTGGTTACCATCCTGACCCAGCCTAAAAACGCGCTGGTCAAGCAATACCAGCGCCTGTTTGAGCTTGAAGATACCGAACTGACATTCACCGATGGCGCACTCGTTGAGATCGCCAAGCGGGCGATTGAACGCAAGACCGGAGCGCGCGGGTTGCGCTCGATCCTTGAGGATATTCTGCTGGACACGATGTTCGAACTGCCGGGAATGGAAAACGTCGTCGAGGTCGTGGTCAAAGAAGAGGCTGTCACATCCGACGCCGAGCCGTTGCTGATTTATGGTGAAAGCCGCAAAGAAGAAGCCAGCGCGGGTTAACGCCTGCCGGGTGATGGGTCGCGCAACTTTGCTTATTCGCATCTGGTAGCGGCCTTTCACTGGACGTTCACGCGCCAATCGGCCATATCATGGAACAAGGCCAACTCGGGGCGAACGGAGAACCTGATGGGTATTTTTAAAACGATTTTGCGCGCAGTTACATGGTGGGGCAGCCAGACACTGAACACTCAGTTTTATACGTGGCGCAAGGGCGTGCGGGTTGGTGAGGATGCCGAGGGCAACCAGTTTTATGAGACCCGCGATCACAGGCGCAGATGGGTGATTTTTTCCGATGATGCCGAAGCTAGCAAAGTTTCGCCTGACTGGCATGGATGGCTGCATCACACTTTTGACGAACCGCCGACCAAGGCACCGCTGACCCATAAGGATTGGGAAAAGCCGCATCAGAAAAATCAAACCGGGACGCCGGCAGCCTATGCGCCTGCCGGATCAATCCGACGGGATAAACCTGTGGAACGGCGTGATTACGAAGCGTGGCAGCCGGAATAGGGCGATGTCAGAAAACACAACAGAAGTCATTGTCGGGGGCGTCGTTCTTGCCGTCGCTATGGGGTTTCTGCTTTATGCCGGGCAGTTGAGCGGTTTTACACAAACTTCTTCTGCCGGCCACGAATTCACCGCTTCTTTCAGATCAATCGAGGGTGTGTCGGTTGGAACAGATGTGCGGGTGGCCGGGGTGAAAGTCGGGCGCGTGACCGATCTGGAACTGGACCCGCAGACGTTTCGCGCCGAGGCGCGCATATCCATTACCGGCGATATTGAATTGCCCGAGGATACTGCCGTCATCGTTTCATCCGAGGGGCTTCTCGGGGGCAATTTTATCGAATTACTGCCCGGTGGATCGCCCTTCAATCTGGAGCCGGGATCAGAGATTGAGGATACGCAAAGCTCGATCAGTCTGATCCAGTTATTGCTAAAATTTGTCACCGGCAATTCGGAAGAGTGATGGCGCGCCTTGGCCATTTCGCCCCGGCGCTGATTTTTGGGGCTCTGGTTTGGGTCGGATTACCAGCGCTGAGCCAACAGGCAAGCATCGCGCCAAACGGGGCCATGTTGCGCGCTCTGGACAAGATTTCAGGCGAAGTTGTGGATTTCGATCTGTTGCCGGGTCAGACAAAACAGCTTGGCCGTATTCAGGTATCTTTGAACGAATGTCGCTTTCCAACGGGCAACCCGGCGGGCGATGCGTTTGCTTATCTTTTGATCCGCAATGCCGGTGACGCCGACACGGCCTTTGAAGGCTGGATGATTGCCTCCAGCCCGGCGCTGAACGGGCTGGATCATTCGCGTTACGACGTTTGGGTGTTGCGCTGTATCACGCCCTGAGCAGTCTGCGGTGTGGTCAGCGCCATGATGTCCGCTTTGCCTGAAACCGCCTTTTCCAATGCGCGCAGATAGTCGTTGCGCTCAACTTCGACGCCGCCAAGCGTTTTTAAGTGGGCGGTCAGGAACTGTGTGTCAAACAGGCTAAACCCGGTCTGGCGCAAACGATCCACCAGATAGGCAAGTGCCACTTTTGATGCGTTGGTGCGGCGCGAAAACATGCTTTCGCCGAAAAACGCGCAACCAAGCGACACGCCATAAACGCCGCCAATCAGTTCGTCGCCCTCCCAGATTTCCTGACAATGAGCATGGCCCATGCGGTTCAGATCGCGGTAAAGGTCAAAGATCGTATCGTTGATCCAGGTTTCTTCCCGGTCGGCACATCCCTGCACCACGCCCGTAAAATCGGTATCAAATCGGGTCTCAAACCGGTCGCTTTGCATGGTGCGGGCAAGGCTGCGAGAGATGTGAAATCCCTCCAGCGGCAGAACGCCCCGGCGGCTGGGATCTATCCAGTGAACTTCCGGGTCGTCGCGGTTTTCGGCCATCGGGAAAATTCCCGCCGCGTAGGCGCGCAACAACAATTCAGGTGTAAGCGGGCGCGCCACGGTGCGATCACGCGGTCAGATTGCGTTCCAGCCAGTCTTCCAGCCAGTGAATACCGTAATTGCCAGTCAGGATATCCTCTTCGGCCAGCAGTTGGTGAAACAGCGGAATTGTGGTGTCGACGCCGTCTACGATCAGCTCGCCCAAAGCCCGGTTCAGGCGTGACAGTGCCGCATCCCGGTCGCGCCCGTGCACGATCAGTTTGCCGATCAGACTGTCGTAATAGGGCGGGATCGAATAGCCGTCGTAAAGCGCTGAATCCATTCGCACACCCAGCCCGCCGGGGGCGTGATACTGGCTGATACGACCCGGGCAGGGCGCGAAATTCGGTAGTTTCTCGGCGTTTATCCGCACTTCGATTGCATGGCCGTGAATTTCCAGATCATCCTGACCAAACGACATTGGCAGCCCTTCGGCCACGCGGATTTGCTCGCGCACAAGGTCCACGCCAAAGATCGCTTCGGTCACCGGATGCTCGACCTGAAGGCGGGTGTTCATTTCGATGAAATAAAACTCTCCGTCCTCAAACAGAAACTCGATTGTGCCCGCCCCGGCGTAATTGATGTTGGCCACAGCGTCGGCGCAGATTTTGCCAATTCTGGCACGTGTTTGTGCGTCGATCGAGGGGCCGGGGGCCTCTTCAAACACTTTTTGGTGGCGCCGTTGCAGCGAACAATCGCGCTCGCCCAGATGCACCGCTTTGCCTTTGCCGTCGCCAAAAACTTGAATTTCGATGTGGCGCGGCTTTTGCAGATATTTCTCGATATAACATTCGCCGTTGCCAAAGGCCGCCTTGGCTTCGCTGCCTGCGGTCATGAACGCCATTTCCATTTCACCGGCGTTCATCGCCACTTTCATGCCGCGCCCGCCGCCCCCGGCAGTCGCCTTAACGATTACCGGATAGCCGATTTCAGCGCCGATTTTTTTGGCTGATGCAACATCCGGAACGCCGCCGCCCGAGCCGGGCACGCAAGGCACGCCAAGCGCCTTCATGGTCTCAATGGCCGAGATTTTATCGCCCATGATGCGGATATGTTCGGCCGTGGGGCCTATGAACGTGATGTCGTGGTCTTCCAGTATCTGCACGAAACTCGCGTTTTCAGACAGGAATCCATAGCCCGGATGGATCGCTTGTGCGCCGGTGATTTCGCAGGCCGAAATGATCGCCGGGATGGAAAGGTAGCTTTCGGTGCCCGGTGGCGGGCCAATGCAAACGGCTTCGTCGGCCATGCGCACATGCATCGCGTCACTGTCGGCGGTGGAATGCACGGCAACGCTTTTGATGCCCATTTCGCGGCATGCGCGGACAACGCGAAGCGCTATCTCGCCCCGGTTTGCGATCAGGATTTTGTCGAACATGGTGCGCTGCCCTTTATTCGATAATCATTAATGGTGCGCCAAACTCGACCGGATCGCCGTCGGCCACAAGGATGCGCTTGATTGTGCCAGATTTTGGTGCCGGGATTTGGTTCATGGTTTTCATGGCTTCGATTATCAGCAGGGTATCGCCCTCTGCCACGCTGTCGCCAACTTTGGCGAAGGCCGCGGCATCCGGTTCGGGTGCCAAATACACAGTGCCCACCATTGGTGAGGGAACGGCGCCCGGATGGGCTGATGGGTCTGCGCCATCGTCAGCCGGGGCAGCCGCAGGAGCTGCAACCGACGCCACCACAGGTGCGGCAACGGGGGCCTGCACGGCTGGTGTCTGAATTATCTGCTTGGCCCGGCTGACCCGCACGTTCAGGCGATCCGCTTCGCCGTATTCGCGTTTCACCTCTAGTTCGGTCAGGTCATTCTCATTCAGTAGCGTAGCCAGTGCCCTGATGAATTCCACGTCCTGGTTGTTGTTCTGCTTAGCCATGCGATCCTCGACCTTGTTTCACGCTTGTCTGTGCAAGCCTGCCAATTTTTTTAGCTTATACGCGACCAAATCTTAGGTGGAAAGTGTGAGTTGCAGCAATTCCCGGCAATGGCATGCGAAGGTTCGCTTTGATGGGCCAATATCGCGGATTACTGCATGCAAAAATTTACCATTTGATAAAAAATTGAAATGTGTCATTCTGCCCGCGACATATTGTCATTCTCTCAGGGAGGTTTTGATGCCAAACAGCCTGCATACGCCCGGTGTTGTGCCGGGCCGCTTGTCTGCAGAAAACTTTGCGGACAATTTTTCCGACCTGCATCCGCCACTTGACGGGCATGAGGCGGCTGTTGCTGCGGACCGTTGCTATTTTTGCCATGATGCGCCTTGCATGACGGCCTGTCCGACCAGCATCGACATTCCGCTTTTCATCCGGCAAATCCAGACCGGAACACCCGAGGCGGCGGGACGCACAATCTTTGACCAGAATATTTTGGGCGGTATGTGTGCCCGTGTCTGCCCGACCGAAACGCTTTGCCAAGAGGCCTGTGTGCGCGAAACCGCCGAGGGCAAGCCGGTTGAAATTGGACGTTTGCAGCGCTTTGCAACTGATCGGGTGATGGCAGCGCGCGGCCACCCTTATGAACGGGCAGCCCCCAGCGGCAAAAGCATTGCCGTGGTTGGTGCCGGTCCCGCCGGGTTGGCCTGCGCGCACCGTTTGGCGATGAAGGGCCACGACGTGGTGATCTATGACGCACGAGCCAAGGCAGGTGGGCTGAATGAATATGGCATTGCCGCCTATAAGTCTGTTGACGGATTTGCGGCGAGCGAGGTCGATTGGCTGCTCGGGATCGGCGGGATTGAGTTCAGGTTTGGTCAGGCACTGGGCAGAGAGTTGTCGCTGCCAGCGCTGTCCAAGGCCCATGACGCGGTGTTTGTCGGCATTGGTCTGGGCGGCGTGAACGGGCTGGAAATCACCGGAAGCGATACGGGCAACCTACGCGATGCCGTTGATTTTATCGAAGATTTGCGCCAGTCGACAGATTTGACTGGCCTGCCGGTTGGGCGGAATGTCGTGGTGATTGGTGGCGGGATGACTGCTGTTGATGCGGCGGTCCAATCTAAATTGTTGGGTGCTGAAAATGTGACCATTGCCTATCGACGTGGCCGGGATCGAATGAGCGCCTCGGAGTTTGAGCAGGATCTGGCAACATCCAAAGGCGTGCGGATCGTCTATAATGCAGCGCCGGTGGCCCTGCATCGCAATGGTGCGGTGCAAGAAGTGGAATTTGAATATACCGCCGAAAACGCTGGCAAGCTTGCCGGAACCGGCGAGGGGTTTCGTGTTGCCGCCGATCAGGTACTTGCAGCAATCGGGCAGGTGATCGAGGCCCCGGATGGGGTGAAAATCGAGCGTGGAAAGATCGCCGTAACCGGAACTGGCCGCACCTCAATGTCGGGTGTCTGGGCGGGGGGCGATTGTGCCAGTGGCGGCGATGATCTGACAGTGACGGCCGTGGCCGAGGGGCGCGACGCGGCCGAGGATATTCATGCATCGCTGACGGGTCAGTGATGAAACCTGTGACACATACAAAACCGTGCCGCAACGCATTGAAATCATTTCAGGAACAGGAGGCATAGATGGCCGACCTTTCATCTGACTTTGTAGGAATTAAATCCCCAAACCCGTTCTGGCTGGCTTCGGCGCCGCCGACGGATAAGGAATACAACGTGCGCCGCGCATTCGAGGCCGGTTGGGGCGGGGT
>JAHRVD010000091.1 GCA_019090845.1 Marinosulfonomonas sp. | reverse complement strand
GGCTCGTTCAATCCCCGACACCGCGTCGACCGCCTGATATCAGAGCCGCTGCACCTGTTGCCCGAACGCCCCTCTGGACCCGAACGAAACCGTGCCATTTCGCAAGCCTTGATCGCTGTTGGCCTGCAAGCCGAAGACGCCAGAAAGTATATCCACGAATTTTCCGGCGGCCAACGCCAGCGCGTCGCCATCGCCCGCGCCCTGATCATCAAGCCCGACCTGATTGTATTTGATGAGGCCGTTTCCGCGCTGGATGTGTCGATCCGCGCCCAGATACTCGACCTGCTGGCTGCGCTTTGCGAGCAATATTCGCTGACCTATCTGTTCATTTCGCATGATTTGTCGGTCGTGCGTTCAATAACCGAGCAGGTCTTTGTCATGCAGTCGGGAAAAATTGTCGAACAGGGCGAAACCGAAACGGTTTTCTCGAATCCAAGCCACCCCTATACTCAACAGTTGATTGCTGCGGCGCCAAGACTGCCGGAAATCGGCGCGCAACCAAAAGGAACCAAGAATGTCGCATCTTGATTTGTCGTTTGATCCAGCAAATTGCCTGATTGGCGGAAAATGGGTGCGCCCAGCAAGCGGCGAAATGCTGCCCCTTTATGATCCGTCATATGGCACCGAAATTTGCCATATTGCGCGCGGGTCATCAAAAGATATCGATGCTGCAGTGGCCGCAGCACGGGCGGCATTGGATGGCGAGTGGGGCCGCATGACAGCCGCCGAACGGGGCCGGATACTGGCGCGGATCGGCCAATTAGTTCTCGAAAATATCGATCATTTGGCGCGCCTTGAGGCCGCCGATGTGGGCAAGCCTCTGAAACAGGCCAGAGCAGATGCAATCGCGCTGGCGCGATATCTGGAATTTTACGCCGGGGCCGCCGACAAGATACACGGTGAAACCATCCCGTATCTGGACGGCTACACCGTATACACATTGCGCGAACCACATGGTGTCACTGGCCATATCGTGCCGTGGAACTATCCGATGCAGATCATCGGTCGATCCGTCACCGCGGCACTGACCATGGGCAATGCCTGTGTGCTGAAACCGGCCGAAGAGGCCTGTCTGACGGCCCTTGTCTTTGGTGATCTCGCCCAACAGGCGGGGCTACCGGATGGAGCGTTGAACATCGTGCCCGGCCTTGGTGCCGAGGCCGGGGCTGCTCTGTCACAGCATCCTGGTATCGATCATGTTTCGTTCACCGGATCAGTTGGCGTTGGCAAACAAATCCAAATAGCGGCGGCGCAAAACCTTGTGCCGGTGACGCTGGAACTTGGCGGGAAATCCCCGCAATTGGTTTTTGACGACGCCGATCTTGATGCAGCCCTGCCGTTTCTGGTGAACGCGGGCATTCAGAATGCCGGGCAAACCTGTTCGGCGTCCTCGCGTATCCTTGTGCAGCGTGGCGTTTACGATCAGGTCTGCGCAGCGATGGCAAAATCCTATGAAGCATTGCAGGTCGGCCCAGCGATAGATGATTTTGATATCGGGCCGCTTATTTCCCGGCGCCAGAAAGCAATCGTTGACGGCTTTGTAGATAAGGGTTCTGACCTTAATCTAATAGCAAAAGGCAAGCTGTCCGCAGAAGCAGCCGAAGGCGGCAACTTCGTGGTTCCCCGGCTTTTCGCCGATGTTGATCCGCACCACACCCTAGCTCAAGACGAAATCTTCGGCCCGGTTCAGGTGGTCATCCCCTTTGACGACGAGGCGCAGGCAATCAAGATAGCTAATGGCACAGATTATGGGCTGGTCGCTTCCGTCTGGACGCGGGATGGAGCGCGTCAGATGCGATTGGCCAAAGCGCTGGATTCCGGACAGGTGTTCGTGAACAACTACGGCGCGGGCGGTGGCGTGGAACTGCCGTTCGGCGGTTCCGGAAAATCCGGCCATGGCCGCGAGAAAGGTTTTGAAGCGCTTTACAGTTTTTCTCGCCTAAAGACGGTCGCTGCGTATCACGGGTAACACAACCCCGGCTGGTTCCAATTATGGAAACCAGCCGGGGTGGATTTTTGCAAATCACCGAATAACTATTTCTGAATCTGCTCCAGAAAATAGGCAATCGACAGGATTTTCCCACGCGTATAGAGCGGCGCACCATATGGGCCTGATGAGATCTCCTCATCAAACAGGGCACCATAGACCGGCATTGGACCGCCGTGACCACGCAAACCGGTGCGGCCATCTATAACATGGATCACTTCGAGCATCGGGAATACGTTGTGATTGCCAGCGGATAGTTTTGTCAGGTCTGGCACAGCTGTTGTCATCATCTGAGCAAGGTCGCCCCCACCCTTCGCGTCCAACCCGTGACAGGTTGAGCAATATTGCCCAAAATGGCGTTCGCCGATATCCATGTCTTGGGCAACGGTCGGAACTGAACACGTCATTGTCGCAGCAATCGCCGCGACACCAAAAGTACGAAAATCCATTTCTCTTCCTCCATGATACGCGCGTTTCACGCTTTGAAGTTAGAATTTCTTAAGATCCTCGCCATGATCGAAATCAATTTGACCAAGAAAGATTATTCCGTCTCCCTGCGCTTGAGCGCCTCCCAGTCATATCGTAGGGGTTTCTTGTCCAGAAAATCGGCCACCCGGGTGCGATGATCTTCGGTTTCCATGGTCACCGCCTGTGCATAGGCTTCCAATTCCACCAGAGCTTGCTGATCAAGATTGAATGACTGGTTCAGAATGCTCTTGGCCATTCCGATCGTTCCCGTTGGTGCTTCGAGCAGACGATGACACCAGTTAAGCGCCGCCGCTTCCAGTTTTTCCTGCGGATGGATTTCAAGAACCATCCCCAGAGACAAGGCTTCATCGGCATCAACGATACGCGCGCTCATTATCAGTTCCTTGGCCCGCATCAGGCCAACGATCCTTGGCAGCAGAAAAAAGCCACCCAGATCCGGAACCAGCCCGATACGCGCAAAGACGGCGCAAAACCGGGCCGTCGGTGATGCCAGAACAAAATCAGCCGCGAGCGCAAGATTAAGCCCCGCCCCAAAAGCCGGACCATCCACTGCAGCCACCACAGGTTTTTCCAGATTCAAAAGTTCGCGGAACCAAATGTGCAGATCCCGGATTCTTTTTCGGTTCGCCAAAATCGGGCGTTTGCTTTCGCTCAGGCTTTTCAAATCGCCACCGGCGCAGAATGAACCACCAGACCCGGTCAACAAGAGTACGCGAATTTCATCGTCATCACGCACTGTCTCGACGGCGCGTCCGATTTCGGCACGCATTACCAGATCAAGTGCATTTCTCTGATCCGGACGATTCAGCCGGATCGTAGCAATGCCGCCTTTGACCGAAAATTCGATTGTTTTATAAGATGTTGGCATCCGTTTTTGCCTGTAATGTCCTTCATTTTGGCGGCGGGCCGCTGGCGCGAAGGGCCCACTGCGCGCACTGAGTTATCTATCGAGCCTGTGGTGCCTATTCAATAAATCAACAAAAACAATCCGTCCTGTGAAGAAAAAGCACCCATAACATACCACAATCTATTGCATCACATCGCGTTTGAAATCGTCGCTGTAATTACTCTTTCCCATATTGGGCTACTTGCCTCCAAGCTAGGAAAGAAAGGGTCTACAATTCTAAGGGTTATTTAGACCTCATGAAACTGGTGACCCCGGGTGGATTCGAACCACCGGCCTACCGCTTAGGAGGCGGTCGCTCTATCCTGCTGAGCTACGGGGCCTTGCAAGTTCTTTTCGCGGTATCACCCTGACAAGGCAAGTACAGTTTCCACAGACATCCAACCCAATCCGCTATCCCCGCCCTAGTTTGCACGGGCCAGTCAACTTCAAATCGTCGTAATCCTTGAACAAGCCCGAAAATTGCGGCAACAAGAAATAGATATCTCTTCAAAAGGTGACAAAATTGGCAGGTTCTTCCAAGACAACGCCACAGCGCGCCCTGACGCTGCGCGACGTGTCAGAAGCGTCGGGTGTGAGCGAGATGACCGTTTCCCGCGTTCTGCGCAACCGGGGCGATGTTTCCGAACCGACACGCCTGAAGGTTCTGCAAGTCGCCAAAGCGCTCGGCTATGTTCCTAACAAAATCGCCGGTGCGCTTGCCTCGCAACGCGTAAATCTGGTTGGCGTCATTATTCCATCGCTTTCGAATATGGTCTTTCCGGAAGTCATGACCGGTATTTCCGAAGTATTAGACGATACAGACCTGCAACCGGTTTTTGGCGTGACCAATTATAAACCCGAACGCGAAGAAAAAGTTCTTTACGAAATGCTGTCCTGGCGTCCATCCGGGGTAATCATTGCCGGGCTGGAACATAGTGATGCCAGCCGCGCCATGCTCAAGGCGGCCGATATCCCGGTGGTCGAGATCATGGATACCGACGGCGACCCGATTGATACAGTTGTCGGAATTTCGCACCGCCGTGCCGGGCACGAGATCGCCCGCGAGATCGTCGAAAGTGGCTACAAAAAAATTGCTTTTCTTGGCACCAAAATGCCGCTCGACCACCGGGCACGCAAGCGCTTTGAAGGATTTACAGAAGTCCTTGCCAAGGCTGGGTTAGAGGTTGCTGATCAGGAATTTTATTCTGGTGGCTCGTCGCTGTCCAAAGGTCGCGAGATGACCGAGGCTATCCTGAAACGCACTCCCGATCTTGATTTCATCTATTATTCAAACGACATGATCGGCGCGGGCGGTTTGCTTTATTGCCTCGACGCTGGCATTGCGGTGCCCGGACAAATTGGCCTTGCCGGTTTCAATGGCGTTGAGTTACTGGACGGCCTGCCACGGCAACTGGCAACAATGGACGCTTGCCGAGCAGAGATTGGGCGCGCTGCGGCCAAAATCATCGCCGACCGCGTATCGGGAGCGTCTGAGAAATGCGGCGAAAAAATTGTGCTGACACCACAGATTTCAATCGGTCAGACGTTGCGTCGCTGAACAACCTGCAAGCGCTGCGCTCGGTCTATTCGTCAAACACTCTGGCGAAGGCCTGCCCAAGTTTTTTGACGATTTCCTCGATATGGTTTTCTGTCAGGATGAACGGTGGGGCGAGCAGGATATGATCCCCGTTGCGCCCATCAACTGTGCCGCCCATAGGATAGCATATCAACCCTGCCTCAAAGCTCGCCGCCTTAAGCTTTTTGTGAATGCCAAGGGCCGGGTCAAAGGGCTGTTTTGTTTCGCGGTTTTCCACAATTTCCAATCCCTGAAACAAGCCCCTTCCGCGGATGTCGCCCACGTAGGGATGCTGACCAAAACGGTCCGCCAACGCCTGTTGCAGTTTTTGCCCCATTTTGGCGCTACGTCTGACCAGACCTCCGTCGGTTAGTTTGCGCACAACAGCCAAAGCGGCGGCGCAAGCGGTTGGATGACCAATATATGTATGACCGTGCTGAAAACTGCCGGACCCGTCTTTGATCGTCGCATAGATTTCTTGGCTACACAGCATCGCGCCAATAGGCTGATACCCCGCACCAAGCCCTTTTGCGACAGTCAGAATATCGGGCGAAATCCCGTCTTGCTCGCAGGCAAACAGACTGCCGGTTCGCCCCATGCCGCACATGACTTCGTCAAGGATCAACAGCACCCCGTAGCGGTCGCAAATTTCGCGTATCCGTTTGAAATATCCTTGCACCGCCGGAACAGCACCAAGTGTCGCCCCGACAACCGGTTCGGCAACAAAGGCCATCACACTGTCTGGCCCCAACCGCAGAATTTCCGTTTCAAGCTCGGCTGCGGCCCGTTCCCCATACGCTTGTGCTGTCTCATCCGGATTGCGGTCGCGGTATTCGTAACAGGGCGAAATATGGGTGGTTCCAAGCATCAGTGGCTCAAAAGGTGCACGGCGCCACATGTTTCCACCAGTTGCCAGGGCCGCCAGTGTGTTGCCATGATAGCTTTGACGGCGCGCAATTACCCGGTGCCGGGCGCCTTGACCAATCTCTACAAAATATTGCCGCGCAAGCTTTAGTGCTGCTTCGACGGCTTCCGATCCACCAGAGACGAAATAAACGCGTTCTAACCCTTCGGGCGCATGGGCAATCAGTTTATCAGCCAGTTCCTCGGCCGGCTCAGATGTAAAAAACCGGGTATGTGCAAATGCAACTTTGTCCAATTGCGCCTTGATCGCGCCAGTAACATCCACATCTCCGTGGCCAAGGCACGACACAGCAGCACCACCGGAACCGTCGAAATATTGTTTGCCGGATTGGTCATAAAGATAGACGCCTTCACCACGCTCAATCGTGGGTATCGGTGACTTCGTTTGGCGCGGAAATACATGCGACATTAAGCGGTTCCATTCTGAGAAATTCCGAGTCGGCCTATATACGCACTAGAGAAGATCACAAGACGCCAATCAAGCAATGAGAGCCTCGAAGCAAACTTCCGAGATTTTTCCTGCAGGAATTTTCGCCGGGAAAATGCCGCAGTTATTCGTGTAGTTCGCAATAGCGATCCGATTAACCCATTGTTAGCGTTAACGAAATTCTTGTGTAAAAAGTTGCTTTTTTCGGATTTCAAGGCTTAGGGGGGAAATTTTTCCAAAATCAACCCTTGCCAAACAGTTTCAATTCTCTTTCGGTCAGTCCACTGTTGGATTGTCCAGGGGTGGATATTCTTTTGTGATTGTCGAAATTGCGAAAGATTCCATCACCGAACGGGGGGCGCACAAAATCAAGATAAGCCACGCAACTAATTTGTTGCGCAGCGCGTTCTGCATCGGAACGGATGACGGCACAGTAGAAAATAAACTATTAGAATGGGAGTTCCAAATGTTTGGAAATATCAAAACGACAGTTGCCGCACTTGCGGTTGGGGTTGTGATGGCACCTGCGGCCTTCGCCGAAGAGTTCATTACAATCGGGACCGGTGGCGTTACCGGGGTTTACTATCCAACCGGCGGTGCAATCTGCCGACTGGTCAACAAAGGCCGCAAAGAACATGGCGTTCGCTGTTCGGTCGAATCCACCGGTGGTTCGGTCTATAACATCAACACTATCCGCGAAGGTGAGCTGGAATTTGGTGTGGCCCAGTCTGACTGGCAGTACCACGCCTTTCACGGCACATCGAAGTTCAAGGATCAGGGCGCTTTCCCCGAACTGCGCGCAGTCTTTTCGGTTCACCCTGAACCGTTCACCGTTGTGGCGCGTGCTGACGCAGGCATCACCAACTTTGACGATCTCAAAGGTAAGCGCGTAAACATCGGCAACCCCGGTTCAGGTCAGCGCGGTACGATGGAAGTTTTGCTGGCCGCCAAGGGCTGGACAACGGGTGATCTTGCCCTTGCGTCCGAACTGAAAGCAGCCGAGCAGTCTGCCGCATTGTGTGATAATCAGATTGACGCGATGGTTTACACTGTCGGCCACCCGTCCGGTTCCATTCAAGAGGCAACCACTGCCTGTGATTCTGTTCTTGTCACGGTTGACGGGGCAGCGGTTGAGGGCCTGATTAATGATAACGACTACTACCGCTCGGCGACGATCCCGGGTGGCATGTATCGCGGCAATGATGCCGATACACAGACATTCGGTGTTGGCGCGACATTCGTTTCATCCAGCGCGGTTTCAGAAGAAACTGTCTATGTTTTGGTCAAATCGGTATTTGAAGACATCGACGCGTTCAGAAAGCTGCACCCTGCATTTGCACATCTGCAGCCTGAAGAAATGGCCACCGCTGGTCTGTCAGCACCTCTGCACGCCGGAGCTGCAAAATACTACAAAGAGCAGGGCTGGATTAAGTAATCTGACCTGAAGAAACCTAAGGAAGAGCAGGCAACTGCTCTTCCTGACACCGCGAAAACGCGGGTCGACGACAAACGATATTAACGAATGGTGCTGCCGTCAGAATGCAGCGCGGACAGGGAGCAAGTGATATGTCGGACAACACGTCTTCGGGACGGCCGTTAACGGAAGAAGAGCTGCAGGATCTCGTATCCGCATCGGATTCTGGCGCGCGTAACCCTATTGGCCCCATCGGGACATTCCTAGCGGTCGTGGCGGTCGTTTGGGCGGTTTTTCAGGTGGTTCTTGCATCACCGTTGTCCAACATGGTTTTACCCGGCGATCTGATCAATAACTCGCGTCAGATCCATTTGGCTTTCGCAATTTTTCTGGCCTTCATGGCCTACCCCGCCCTCAAGTCCAGCCCGCGCGACCATATCCCGGTGCAAGATTGGGTGATGGGCGTTGTGGCCGCTTTCATCGCGCTTTACGGATACTTTTTTTACGACAAAGTCGTGAACAGTGGTGGTCTGGCTGATGACGTGGACAAGTGGTTTGCTCTGGCCGGATTGATTTTGCTGTTTGAAGCAGCGCGCCGCGCGCTTGGCCCGGCAATGGCCATCATTGCTACTATATTTCTGGTCTATGTCTTTTTCGGATCTGCTTCCTGGGTGCCCGAAGTCATTCAGTGGAAAGGTGCCTCGCTGAAGAAAGCGATGAGCCATATGTGGATCACATCCGAGGGCGTGTTCGGCATCGCGCTTGGTGTCTCGACCAAATTTGTGTTCCTGTTTGTTCTGTTTGGCGCATTGCTGGATAAGGCCGGGGC
>JAHRVD010000090.1 GCA_019090845.1 Marinosulfonomonas sp. | reverse complement strand
TTCCCAGCAGATGGGCGGTATAGCAATCTATTTTCTGGCAACCGCGCTGCTTGTCACGCTCGCCGTTGGCCGGGCGCGTCGATTGTTACCGGCTCCGGCGTAGATAGACGTAATACGCCCCTGATCCACCGTGCCTCAGATGCGCTTCGCTAACCTGCAGGATCACCGGTTTCAGCGGCGCAGAATGCAGCCAATGCGGCAGTTGGTGTTTCAAAACACCGGGCCGCACTATGGCCGAGCCACCATCGCGCGGCTTTCCCTTGCCGGTAATAACCAGAACCAGCCGCTTACCGCTGGCATGGGCATCCAGAATAAACCGGACCACGGCGGGGTGGGCCTGTGCCAGCGTCATGCCGTGCAGGTCGATCCGACCTTCGGGTGACAGCTTGCCCTTTTTCATCCGGCCAAAGCTTTTGTGATCCATTTGCACGGGCGGATAAATGGCCGTGGGAACTGGTGGTTGAATGGCCGTCGCCGCCTGACCGATTTGAAAATGTGCGATCGGCAGCGGCGCGACCCGAGGTTTCACTTTTGGTTTGGGCGCTTCAATGGCGTTGCGGATCGCCTTTTTTTTGCTGCCATGCATCGGCACCGCCGTCCGGCGAACCCTGTCCCAGATCTCTTCCTCATCGGGCCGTAACCCACGCGGCTTGCGTCGGCTCATCGCGACAGACCCTCGGCGCGGGCAAAGGCCATGTCAATCGGCATCAAAACCACCATCCGCCCCGGATCGCGCAGCTTTCCTGCGGCACGCCCGGCCTTATCCCCGGTTCCAAAAAAAACATCGGCCCGTTGCGCGCCCTTGATCGCAGAACCGGTATCCTGCGCCACCATCAAGCGGCGAAACCGACCGGCGCCACCCTTTTCAACCCAGACCGGCGCACCCAGCGGCACAAAGGCCGGATCGACCGCAACCGACCGTTGCGCGGTAATCGAGCGGTTCATCGCACCGCGTGGTCCTTGGGTCTTGCTGACCCCGCGCACTTCGCGGAAAAAAACATAGCTCGGGTTAGTGCGCAGCAAGTCTTCGCCCACGGCACCGTTGCGCCGCACCCAGTTCTGGATGACCTGCGCAGACACCTGATGCGCCCGGTAAATCCCGCGCCGCACCATTTCTTCGCCTACCGAACGATAGGAATGGCCGTTCGATCCACCATAGCCCACCCGGATCGTCGATCCGTCACCCATCCGAATTCGCCCCGAACCCTGAACCTGCAAAAAAAACAGCTCGACCGGGTCATCAACCCAGGCAATTTCCAGCCCGCGCCCAGCCAGAATATTCTCGGTCTCAATCGCCGCGCGGGTATGCCAAAGCTGGCCCTCGCGCAATTCCGGCGGCATTTTATAAAGCGGATAGCGGAACCGGCTGGTGGAATGGGGCGAGCCGTCCAGCTCTGGTTCAAAATATCCGGTGAACAGCGCCGGCTGGCCGTCTTCGATCAACAGCGGGCGAAAGAACAGTTCAAAGAAGGTTCGTGGATTCGGGTCGTTTTTGGCAAGCGCGCAGATCGCGTCCCACTCGGGGGCCTTCAGATCACCGCAGGTAACCGTAAAGGCATCAAGTGCGGCCTGATGATCATCGTCCTGCCATCCATCCAGATCATCAAATGACAGAACAGTGTGCGTAGTTGCGGCCTGGCCCGTCGTTCCTGTCATGGCGCAAAACGCAATGACAAAAACCGCCAGAACCGCACGCATCATTCCCCGGTGGCAACCAACTGCCAGTTGGGATCATTGGCGCCCATTTTGCGGGCGAATGTCCACACATCGCGCTGGCGCTTAATATCTGTGGCGTTACCTTCGACGATCTCGCCCGCCTTGTCGCGCACCTCCGACGTCAGCTCGCCAACAAACTTGACGGTGACTTCACCCACAGACGACGCCTGATCAAAGGTCGCCTTGGTCAGCGCCAGCTCTCGCACACCGACAAACGTCGCTTCGATTGACAGGCCATCCTTTTTGCGTGCCTCGACAACGCTGGAAAACGCCCCGAACACGTCTTCCGACAAAAAGCCACGGATGTCGTCCATGTCGCCTTTTTCAAACGCCATCAGGATCATTTCATAAGCACCGCGTGCGCCGTTCAGAAATTCGCTGACGCTAAAGTCCGGCTCGGCGGCCTTCATTGCGCTCAAGGCGCGGGCGTGGGTGCTGTCCTCGGGAACGTGATCGGTGATGTCGCGATCCGCGCCACCCTCGATAACTTCAAACCCATTAGGGTTTTTGTTGCGGGTGGGGGCTGCGGCAGGCGGCTTTTCAAATCCGTCGCGCGTGCCCAGCACATTGCGCAGTCGCAAAATCAGGAAAATCGCTATTCCTGCAAGAACCAATAACTGGATTACGGCAGAATTCATTTTTACCTCATCGGGGGTGGTTGGGTGGTAACGGGCCTTATTGCCACTTATGTAGGGCAGGGCTGCGATCAAGTCCACCGCGGCGCCATTCTAAGATAAGAGGTTGATATGTGGCTGTTTGTCCTGTTTTTGGTGGTCCCGATCATCGAAATCGCTCTGTTTATTCAGGTTGGCGGCGCAATCGGTTTGTTTGCGACGCTGGCGATTGTTGTTCTGACGGCCGTGTTGGGCACCTTCATGATCCGCGCCCAAGGGGTGATGGCGCTGAACCGGCTGCAATCGTCGCTTAATGAATTGCAAAACCCGACCGAGCCCCTGGCCCATGGGGCAATGATCCTATTTGCCGGTGCGCTGCTACTGACACCGGGGTTTTTCACTGATGCTGTTGGGTTTGCACTGCTTATCCCGCCGGTTCGTTCAGCGCTTTACGCCTACATTCGTGCACGAATGAATGTGCAAAGCTTTACCGTCGGGGGACAACCCCAACAGCGCCAGCAACATCCAGATGTTGTTATCGAGGGCGAGTTTGAGGAAATCACAGACCCGCCAAAAAACACAAAACCCGGCACATCCGGCTGGACCAAGGATTGAGCCCGCGGCCCTGACCTGTTAGGGACAGCGCGATATTTTTTTCAGGAGTTACCATGGCCGATAATGCCACCCCCAAAAAATCCGACACAAACGGTGCCGCCGAGGGCCAAGCGCCCGCGCAGGTCAAAATGCAAATCCTAGGCCAGTTTATCCGCGACATGTCGTTTGAAAACATCGTCTCGCAAAAGGGCATCACCGGCGACATTACGCCGGATGTGTCCGTTCAGGTCAGTCTTGACGCCAAAAAGCGCCCGGACGATCACCAGTTTGAAGTGATCTCAAAATATAACATCACAGCCAAGAACAAAGCCGGCGACGCGACATTGTTCGTGATGGAGCTGGAATATGGCGGCGTCTTTCACATCGAAAATGTGCCGCAAGACCAGATGCATCCGTTTTTGATGATCGAATGCCCGCGCATGTTGTTCCCGTTTGCGCGCCGCATCGTGCATGATGTGATCCGCGACGGTGGTTTCCC
>JAHRVD010000089.1 GCA_019090845.1 Marinosulfonomonas sp. | reverse complement strand
TCTACGGCGCGAGAGATAGTGGGTTTCACCGTTAAATTTTACAAACACCTCGTCCAAATGCCATTGCCAATTTGAATGAGCACGAAGTTGTTGGATCCGTTTTCTTCGGATCTCCGCGGCGAACAATGGACCGAAGCGATTCCACCAAAATCGGATCGATTCGTGGCTGACATCGATGCCGCGTTCGTGCAGCAGGTCTTCGACGTTCCGAAGCGAAAGCGGATATCGAACGTACAGCATTACCGCCAGGCGAATGATCTCGCGGCTCGTCTTGAAATAGCGAAATGGGCTGCGTTTTGCCATCCGGAGACGCTAGGTGAGCCGCCTGCCCTCTTCAACCAAGTTTTGTCTGACAGTGCCCTCGCGAAGGGTGCCAAATCTGACTATGCGCTAACAACTCGACGAGACCATGTTTTCATGCAAAACACTTCTGCACAGCAGCCACCGGAACCGGTGCCGCCCGCTACACCGCTTGCGACCGGGGTTGGCGGGTTGAAATTCACCGTTCCGGCCAGATGATGCCAAAGCAGGTTTAACAGGATGAAATCCAACGAAGACGTACTTCTAAAGCACCGCAACTTGATACTGGAAGCGACGGGTGACGGTGTATATGGAATAGACGCCAACGGCCTGACGACGTTTTCCAATCCGGCGGCGGAGCGTCTTACCGGGTTCTCCTCGGATGAACTGTTTGGCAAGAGCTCACACACACTGATCCATCATTCGCATCCCGACGGCAGTCATTTCCCCAATACCGAATGCCCGATCTACGCCGCGTTTAAGGACGGCAAGGTACACCACGTCACCGACGAGGTTTTTTGGCGAAAGGACGGGTCCAGTTTTCCCGTCGAGTATGTCAGCACACCGATTATCGATGACGGCGAGATTGTCGGTGCAGTGGTGTCATTTCGTGACATAACCGAGCGGAAGCAAGCCGAAGCGGCCTTGTCTGAAAGCGAAGAACGATACCGCAAGATTGTGGAAAGCACACACGAGGCGATATTTCTGGTGCGCATTGCCGATGGGATTATGCTGGACGTCAACGACGAAGCCTGCCGTATGCTGGGTTATTCCCGCGACGAACTAATCACAAAAACGACCGAGGATCTGCACCAACACCAGATGGACATCCATCGCGAATTCATGGCGTCCTTGCTGGCCAGCGGCAGGGCCAAAACCGACCGGCTCAGCTGTCTTTCCAGCAACGGCGAGCAGATTCCGGTACGGGTGTCGGCAAGTGTTATCCAGTTGCAGGAAGAAGAGTGCATCCTGTTCATTGCCCAGGACATGCGCGAGCACCTGAAGGCAGAACAAAAGGCGCGCACACTGCAGGCCAACCTGCATCATGGCGCACGCGTAAGCAGCATGGGTGAAATGGCTTCGGGGCTGGCGCATGAGCTCAATCAACCGCTGGCGGCTGTGATGAACTATCTGCAAGCCTGCCAGATGCTGATCGACGCCAACGATACGGGTGCGTCGGACCAACTGTCAGACTACATAGGCAGGGCCGCAGATCAGGCCGAGCGGGCGGGAAAGATCATTTCCGGGCTGAGGTCGTTCGTCAAAAAAGGAGAGAGCAACCGGACCATCGAGAACCTGAACGAAATTGCCGAAGAAGCGATCGGCCTTCTGGCCGCGAATGCCACGGCGGAAGGCATTGATTTCAGGGTTAGTTTTGCCAGCGACCTGCCGCGGGTTTCCGTCGACAGAATTCAGATCCAACAGGTGGTCTTCAACCTTGTCCGAAACGCCATTGAGGCACTATCCTTGGTCGCAGGGGCACAATTGACAGTCACGACTTCGACCAGCAATGGCGACTCTGCGCAAATAAGCATTCGTGATAATGGTCCCGGCGTAGCGGACGAAATGTTGGCCAAATTGTTTGATGCGTTCACGACGACAAAACCCGATGGCATGGGCGTGGGCCTGTCGATCAGCAAGTCCATCGTCGAAGAACACAGCGGGAAAATCCGGGTGGATCGAAATACTGGCGGCGGCTTGTGTTTCACATTCACATTGCCCGCCGAAATCGGGGATGGCGCCGATGTCTGACACGCAAACCGTCTTTATCGTCGATGACGATGATCCCGCGCGCGAGTCTTTGGCCGTGCTGCTGGAAACCGCCGGATTCGAAGTTGCCCAGTTCAGTTCCGGAACGGCGTTTCTGGACAAAGTGAAATCGGCACAAAACGGGTGTCTTTTGCTTGATGTACGCATGCCCGGCCTCAGCGGCCCAGAGGTACAATCCAGACTGGCCGAGCGGAATATCAACATGCCTGTCATCATAATGACCGGCCATGGAGATCTGGCAATGGCGGTGCGCGCAATGAAGGCCGGTGCTGTCGATTTCCTTGAAAAACCATTCAAAGCCGAAGCAATCACCACAGCCGTGCGCGCCGCATTGAACAAAAGCGCCTTGACCTGGGCCACGGACAATCAGGCCGGAGAAATCAGGCAGCGGCTTGACCGCCTTACCACCCGCGAGCGGCAGGTGCTTGACGAACTGGTCATCGGCAACCTCAACAAGGTCATCGCTTACAATCTCGATATCAGCCCGCGGACGGTTGAAATTCATCGCGCCCGCGCGATGGAAAAGATGCAGGCCCGCAATCTGGCGCATCTTGTCCGCCTTGCGGTGACCGCCGGTGCCGTGACGGACGGCACGCCCTGAACCTACGTAAAACACCGTATTTTCAAACTTTGTTCCGTTGGCTATCTTTGCGATGCAATACCGCTGTGCTGTGCAATCAGCTGGCAGGCATAAGCCGCCGCAACAAAAAAGCGAACACGCCATTTCAGAGCTCGCCAAAAAATCGATCATAGTCGTGGACGACGACGAGGCCGTGCGCGACTCGCTGTCGGTGATGCTGTCGCTTGCTGGGCTGCGGGTCCAAACCTGCACGTCCGGCGAAGAGCTTTTGGTTTTGCTTAAGGACAGCACGCCCGACTGTCTGGTCATTGACGTGCATATGCCCGGCATGAACGGGCTGGAACTGATCGAACGCCTGAATGATGCGGGCGTTGGCATCCCGGTCGTTCTAATCTCTGGCAATATGGACGACGCGACCGAAAAACTGGCCCGCCGTCTGGGCGTAACACACCTGCTGCGAAAACCGGTACCTGGTGCGACGCTAATCAAGATCGTGAAAGGCATTGTCGGCTAAACGCTGACCTGCGCCACGCATCCCCCCGCATACGTAGTTGCCCCTAGGTAAAACCCCGAATTTCCCCAGACCGGCGCAAAAGCTAGGGTCTCGGTATGCCATCAACCAGTGTGATGGGAAACCGAACTGGAGACAATCAAACCCTCCGCCCTGGCCACAATGTTGTCCCCACAACGGTCAGGTTCCCTGCCTGTGACGCCTTCCTCCCAGCGTCACAGGCACCCCCTTTTAGGTCCATGGAGACGACTATGACTAATTTCAATTCAATCCTGACTACGATCCTTCCGGTGCCGTTGGTATTCGGCGCCGTCCTCAGCGTCACGGATTTCACAGCATTCGCACATACAGCGTCGTCAGAGGCACTTTATGCAGACCCTACCGATCCGGCCCTGCCCTCAACTGACATGTTCGTCACCATGGGTGACACGGCGATTGTCATTACCGACCCGCAGATCGATTTCCTGTCGCCCGAAGGCGTGACCTGGGGCGTCGTCGGTGAAAGCGTGACCGAACACAATGTGGTCGAAAATCTTGCAACGCTGATCGACACAGCCAAATCGAGCGGCATGCCGCTGTTCATCTCGCCACACCACTATTTTCCGACAGACCACGGCTGGCATTTCGAGGGCCCGCTGGAAAAACTAATGCACGCAATCGGCATGTTTGACCGGGAAGGGCCACTGACGCTCGCGGGTTTTGACGGGTCCGGCGCGGATTTCATGCCGCAATACAAGGAACAGATCCTCGATGGCGAAACCGTCGTGACCAGCCCGCATAAGATCTATGGGCCGGAACAGAACGATCTGGTTTTGCAATTACGCAAACGCGGCATCACCAAGGTGATCCTTGCGGGCATGTCGGCAAATCTGTGCACCCAGGCGCATCTTTATGAGCTGCTGGAGCAGGGGTTCGAAGTGGCCGTCGTGCGTGACGGAACGGCCGCCGCCAAACTGCCGGAAGGCGATGGATATCTGGCCGCGCTTATCAACTTCCGCTTTGTCGCCAACGGCCTTTGGACGACCAAAGAAGTCGTCGCCAAGATCGCCGCTGCAAATTGACAAAATGCTCTCTGGTCGACCGCCACAACTCGGGCGGTCGGTCGGTATTCTTCTTTTCACCACCTCAGAACCGGAGATCAAAATGAAACTCACCGATATTCTTGCCAACAACGCCCATTGGTTGCTGCGAATCGCGATTGCCAGCGTCTTCCTCTTCCATGGAGTTTTGAAATTCATGAACTTGGAAGGCTTCGCCGCGATGCTGCCCATTTCCTATACCCAGCTCGTCTTTGTTGCCATGGCCGAGACTGGCGGGGCACTGCTTTTGATCCTCGGAGGTTTCGGCAACAACTCGTTTTTCGACATCACCACTCGGATCGGCGCAACTCTGAACATACCGGTCATGATCGGTGCCATAGTCAAGGTTCACTGGGGTCAATGGAACTTCTTGCCATCAGAGACCCACCCGATCGGCGGCATCGAGTTTCAAACCGTGCTGATCCTGATCATGCTCTACATCGCAATTACCGGAAACCGGTACCTTCGGATGGCAGGATCCGACGCCGGATATGTCTGGCAACCCGCCTGAGGCGTCTGTCGTTTATTTGCCGGGCACATCCGCCGGTGTCCGGCCCAATATTTTACAAAAAAAGGATTAGACCAATGACCGCTGTTCTGGAGCCGATCTCGCCCCCAAACATCCAAAGTGTGGGCGCTTCAATCAAATCCATGCGCGAAGAGATTACCATGGCCGCCCATGATCTGAGAAATCCACTGGCCTGTGTCATGTCGACCCTGGAGTTGCTGGAAACCAATGCCCAAACTGACGGGAAAATGGACTTCGGCAACGCTATTCAACGGGGTTTACGCGCTGCCGATCGGATGGAGGGTATGCTCCAGCGGCTAATGCAAAACGCTGGCCGTCTGGCAAACACGCCCCGCTCAGAAACCGCAGTCTGCGATCTACGTTCAGTTATGGAGATAGCTGTAGAGCACAACCTTCTGGCAGCCCAAAAAAAGGCCATTACGTTCAATCTGTCGGGATTAAGCATTTTGGCCGGGTCGCATGAGGAACTGCTGATCCAGGCCTTCGACAATCTCGTCAACAACGCCGTCAAATATTCCCACTATGGAACAGAAATCAGATGCCGGACCGGGCAAGACGCACGCTCGGTCTTCATTTCTGTCACCAATAAAGGATTCGGCCTGTCGCGCAAAGATCTCAAACGGTTCGGGCGACCTTTTCAACGTCTGTCCGCAATACCTACCGGTGGTGAACAAAGCACCGGCTTGGGATTGTGGTCGACGCGCCGGATTGCCGATGTCTTGGGTGGCAGCCTGACCGCCAAAAGCGACGGTTTCAACAAGGGCGCGACGTTCACCCTGGGGCTTCCGATTTCTGTGATCGAGCCGGATTGACCCACGGTAATCAGCAGCGCCAGGCACCGCATCCCAACCACAGCCGCCCTGTGCATTTTGGCCTTTCGCCATGCGCACCGGGCCCTTTCACCAAAGGGAACCACAGACAATGACACGCCCGCCGCTACCGCCCTTTGATCGCCCCGCAGCCCGGCAAAAGGTCCGCATGGCCGAAAACGCATGGAACAGCCGAGATCCCGATATCGTGACGCCGGCCTATACGGATGAAAGCATCTGGCGCAACCGCGCTGAATTTCTGACCGGGCACGCACAGATCCATGCATTTCTGACCCGTAAATGGGAACGTGAAAGGGAATACCGCCTGATCAAAGAGCTGTGGGTCGCTACCGGAAATCGAATCGCGGTTCGCTTTGCCTATGAATGGAGCGACCAGACCGGCGCATGGTTCCGCTCATACGGCAACGAAAACTGGCAGTACGCCGATGACGGACGCATGAAAATGCGGATCGCCAGCATCAATGACCTGAAAATCCCCCCCCAGGACCGGCTGTTTCACTGGCCGCAGGGCAAACGCCCCGACGACCACCCAGGCCTCAGCGATCTGGGCCTTTGACCCAAATATCAGGAGAGAAAAAATGTCCCTCGCATTCGCGGATATCGCCTTTACCCCGCAAGTTCAGGCGGAACAAGACCGGCTTGGATCGGCCAAAACCTACCGCAAATTCCTGTCGGATGAACGTCAGGGCGGAGACCGCCTTGGCCCATCAGAGGCAGAATTTCTGACCAATCGCGACGGGTTTTTTCAAGCCACCATGTCAGAAAACGGATGGCCCTATGTGCAGTTTCGGGGCGGCTCGCCCGGCTTTATCAAAGTGCTGAACGACAAGACCATCGCCTATGCGGATTATCGCGGCAACCGCCAGTATATCAGCGCAGGCAATCTGGCGCATTCGCCGCGCGTGTCGCTGATTGCCGTGGATTATCCGAACCAGCGACGGCTGAAACTGTGGGGCGAGGCCCGGCTGATTGACCCTGAATCAGACCCGGAACTGGTGGCCAAGCTGTTGATTGGCACCGAAAAAATGGAGCGGATCGTCAAAATATATATCGCCGCGCTTGACTGGAACTGCCCCCGCAACATCCCGCGCCGCTTTACTTTGGAAGAGCTGGAACCGGACCTTGCTGCGTTGCGCAACCGGATAGCTGATCTGAAAGCAGAAAACGCCGTTCTGAAACGCGCGTATTGAATTCCCACCCAAACCGAAAGGATACTCTATGAATAACCTCCCAAAACACGCACTTGGTGCGGCCTTTGTGGCCATTACATCGCTGATGCCCGTCGCGGCGATTGCGGCAAATCCTGCCAATAATAATGTGCAATTCAACACGGCCGACATCAGTGGTCTGTCCATCGCATACCGCGAGGCGGGCGACCCCACCAACCCCACAATCCTGCTGTTGCACGGCTTTCCGACATCGTCGCACATGTTCCGCAATCTGATCCCGGAGCTGGCCGAAAACTACCATGTGATCGCGCCCGACTATCCCGGCTTTGGCGCGTCGGACATGCCGGATGCGGACACTTACGAATATTCATTCGCCAATAATGCCGCCCTGATGACCGATCTGCTGGATCAAAAGGGTGTCGGAAAATACGCCGTCTACCTAATGGACTACGGCGCGCCGGTCGGGTTTCGCATGTTTGCCCAAGATCCGGACCGGGTCAGCGCCTTCATTATCCAGAATGGCAATGCCTATGACGAGGGCCTGCGCGAATTTTGGGAGCCGTTAAAGGCATATTGGGCCAACCCCTCCCCAGAGCTTGGCGACGCGCTGCGCGGGTTCCTGACGCTGGACGCAACCATTTGGCAATTCACCCACGGCGTGCAGGACACATCCGCCATCAGCCCCGATAATTTCTGGCACGTGCAATACCTTCTGGACCGCCCTGGCAATCAGGAAGTCCAACTGGAAATGTTCCTGGATTACGGCACCAATGTCACCCAATATCCCAAATGGCAGGCGCTGTTCCGTCAATACCAGCCGCCAGCGCTTTTGATGTGGGGGAAAAATGATTTGATTTTCCCCGAGGACGGCGCGCATCCCTACAAAGCCGACCTCGCAAATCTTGAATTTCACATTCTTGATACCGGCCATTTCGCGCTTGAAGAATATGGCGACGAGATCGCGGTGGAAATGAAAGATTTCCTTGGACGCGTTGTCGACTAAAATTGAAACACGCGCCCGGATATTTCCGGGCGCCTGCACCCCAGATCATCACTCGAAAGGCGACGATTATGCCTAATTCCATGACATCATCATCATCGGCGGCGGTAACGCCGGATTTGGCGTATCCGCCGTGGCGCACCCCGCGGGCAAGAAAATTGCCTTTGTCGAAGAGTGGGATTTTGGCGGCACCTGCCCCAATCGCGGCTGTACTCCGAAAAAGGTTTTGGTCGCCGCTGGCCACGCCCTGCATGAGATCGAACTGGCCGCGACCCACGGCATCAGCGTCGGCAAGCCGAGATTGGATTGGGCCAAGCTGGTCCGCCGAGAAAAGAACATGATCGGACATATCCCAGACGCCATGGCCGCCACGGCGGAAAAACGCGGTGATGTTTATCGCGGTACGGCAAAATTCACCGGCCTCAATACGGTTGAGGGTTCAGTCAGACGAATGCAAACTAGTCTCTAATTTGAAAATATGACTGTCCCGTAAGCCGCGCCAAGTCGGTGCCACTCAGCAAGAGCAGCGGTGCGGTTGAGCTTGAAATTGCAGCGTGAGTAAAGGTGGCGTTCCTGGTTGAAATGGTTGTGAACTAAAGAATGAACGGCGACGAATTTCTGCAAGGTTCGCATTCCTAGAAAGCGCAACTTTGCTCGTTCTCGTCGTCGAAATGGAAGATGGGAATTCTCCGCCCGGTTATTCAGCCAACGGTCGGTTTCTTGTCGGCCAGCATTGCCGATGACCTTCATCGCAGCGCCGTAGGATCGCAGTTTGTCTGTCACGATGACATGTGTGTTCCCGTAGCGTTTCACTAATTTTCTGAGGAATTTCAACGCAGCCTTGCGAGTCCGGCGCTTGGTGACATAACTTTCCAGCACCTCGCCCTCGTGATCTACGGCCCGCCACAGGTAGTGGATTTCTCCGTTG
>JAHRVD010000088.1 GCA_019090845.1 Marinosulfonomonas sp. | reverse complement strand
GATCTTCACTTCGCAATCTGCTGGTTCCCATGCATCCAAAACCGTCACCCGGCGTAAGTTGAATTCTGGCGGCAGCACATAAAACCGCAACGTCGTGTCCCAAAGCAAATCTTTCAGAACAATTTGGTCCCGGCTGACACCAGATGCGTGAAATTTTCGCGCCCATTGGGCAAAAAATCCGTCCATCTCCGGCGTTTTGCGATACAAAAGAACACCCGAGTTCATTTGCGGAAATGCATAGGGTGTCGCCACGTCCAACCCTTCCTGAACAAGATCGGACGCGCGCCGCACATCCTGAGCCAACGCCAGATCGAACCGATCCAACAGCGAAAACACATTGCCAAGATCACCAACCACCAGCGTGTCGCAATCCAGATAGAGGGTGCGCGAAAACCGCGACAGTGGCAGGCATTCCAATTTGGCGCGGGTATGAACACGGGGCACTGGATGCACCCGGTCAAATTCGCCCGGTTCAACAACACCCAACTGATCGGTGAACAGATCAACCGCCAAACCGGGGTTGGTGGCCCTCAAACTTTGGGCAGATGTACGCGCAAGCTCTAGATAGTTCGCCCCGGTCGCAACATAGATTACCCCTTGCGTCATCTCACCACCTCTGACTTGCCGAACAGACATCCTTTGGGGCAATTTGCCAAAAGGCAAGTCACCAAATCAAATGCATGTCTAAATGCACGCTGGGGGCCGCCACGCGACCAACAGCTGACTTGACTCAGCCTTCTATCAGGCCTAAATGCCAAGCAACTTCCGGAAGTCCATTATCTTCCGGTCCTGATTAACAGGATCGCCACCAGTCAGCGCGTCGCGCCCACTGGTGCCGTTTGCGTTTAAACCGTCCCTTCCTATTTTAAGGGGCATCCAAGAAGCTGGCAGGAAAGGCCGAAGGTATGTTTGAAAATCTGTCCGAACGCCTTTCCGGCGTCTTTGACCGGCTCACCAAACAAGGTGCCCTGTCCGAAGATGACGTCAAAACTGCGCTGCGCGAAGTCCGCGTTGCCCTGTTGGAAGCAGACGTTTCCCTGCCGGTCGCGCGCGATTTCGTCAAAGCAATTCAGGCCAAGGCCGAAGGCCAGGCGGTCACCAAATCGGTCACGCCAGGCCAGCAGGTCGTCAAGATCGTTCATGACGAACTGATCCATGTTCTTGCTGGCGACAACGCCAATGTCGGCGAGCTGAAAATCGACAATCCCCCCGCCCCTATCCTGATGGTTGGCCTGCAGGGCGGTGGTAAAACCACAACAACCGCGAAACTTGCCAAGCGGCTTAAAGAACGGTCTGGCAAACGCATCCTGATGGCTTCGCTTGACACCAACCGCCCGGCGGCGATGGAACAGCTTGCGATCCTTGGCAATCAGATTGGCGTCGACACGCTGCCGATTGTTAAAGGCGAAACTGCCGTTCAAATTGCCAAGCGTGCCAAGCAACAGGCGATGCTGGGCGGTTATGACGTCTATATGCTCGATACGGCGGGACGTTTGCATATCGACGAAGTGTTGATGGACGAAGTGCAGGCGGTGCGCGATGTTGCCAAACCGCGCGAAACGTTGCTGGTTGTCGATGGCCTTACCGGGCAGGACGCGGTGAATGTCGCCGCTGATTTTGACAGCAAAGTCGGCATCACCGGCGTTGTGCTAACACGGATGGACGGCGACGGGCGCGGTGGTGCGGCGCTTTCAATGCGCGCTGTCACCGGCAAGCCGATCAAATTCGTCGGCCTTGGCGAAAAACTTGACGCGCTGGAAGAATTCCACCCCGAACGCGTCGCAGGTCGCATCCTTGGCATGGGCGACATCGTTTCGCTGGTCGAAAAAGCGCAGGAAACCATCGAGGCTGAACAAGCCGAACGCATGATGAAGCGTTTTCAAAAAGGTCAGTTCAATATGAACGACCTGAAAATGCAGCTGGAGCAGATGCAAAAGATGGGCGGCATGGAAGGCATTATGGGAATGATGCCCGGCATGAAGAAGATGGCCAAGCAGGTCGAAGAAAGCGGTTTTGACGATAGCATCATTCGCCGTCAGGTCGCGCTGATCCAGTCGATGACCAAACGCGAGCGTGCCAATCCGCAAATCCTTCAGGCCAGCCGAAAGAAACGTATCGCCAAGGGCGCCGGGCTTGAGGTTTCGCAGCTTAACCAGCTTATCAAAATGCACCGACAGATGTCGGACATGATGAAAAAGATGGGAAAAATGGGCAAAGGCGGGATGCTGAAACAAGCCATGGCAGGGATGTTTGGCAAGGGTGGGATGCCCGGCGGCATGCCCGATATGAACGATCCCGCAGCGATGGAACAGGCGGCCAAAGCGCTTGGCGGCAAAATGCCCGGCGGCCTTCCCGGCCTCGGCGGCGGTGGCCTGCCCCCCGGCCTAAGCGGGTTTGGGAAGAAAAAGTGATCCAAAACGCTGCCTCCATAATCGAGACTGACCGTCTTGTCCTTCGCCAGCCAACGGCTAACGACTGGCCGGTGTTTCGCGACTTTATGATGTCGGAGCGCAGCGAGGGTGTTGGTGGTCCGCTTGATGAAGGCAAGGCATGGCGTTCCTTTGCAGCCGAGTTGGGGCACTGGCAAATCCACGGCTTTGGCATGTGGGCGCTGAGCCGCAAAGGGGACGATACGGCCCTTGGTTTG
>JAHRVD010000087.1 GCA_019090845.1 Marinosulfonomonas sp. | reverse complement strand
TTGATGAAACCGGGCGCCCAGGCGATTCTGACAGGAACAACCATGTGTCAGATACCGATGCCGCGCGGTTCACAGAAAGTGGCGAAATAAACGGGGAGCACCGGGTGGTAATCGCCAAAACAAAGTATCGCATGTGGCACAATGCCATCGAGGTTGCGAACCAGACAAAGGCTGTTCAGCGGGATATGTCAGGCACTCTGGGCTTTCAATCTGGGTTGAATTAGCCCCACAGTCACACGGGAAGCAAGAAGTTCAGAGACTGGCATGATGCCCTATCATCTCACCCGGTTTAATCATCGCCGGGCAAGAATTTGGTTCAGGAGGAAACTACATGCAGTTTAAACCCCGGTTTGCCGGATATGACGCAAAAACCCGCAACAGTTTCGCACAACAAGCCATGATGAAAACATTCGGGGCCGAAATAGTCGACCTGAAGCCCGGGCATTGTGTGATTACTGCTCCGATCAAACCCGGCGTGACGCAGCAACATGGTTTTGCTCATGCAGCACTGACATTTGCCATTGGCGATACCGCAGCAGGATACGCAGCTCTGTCGATGATGGATGAAAAGGCCGAAGTTTTGACCGTCGAAATGAAGATCAATTTATATGCACCCGCAAAGGGCGATCTGCTGATCGCCACCGGGAAAGTTGTGAAACCCGGACGTCGTCTGATTATTGTGAGCGCCGAGGTTGCCGCCCGTAACAACGATCAAACACGGCCAATTGCAGTATTGCAGGGCACCATGATCCCGGTCGAATAGCCTATCGGCTCAGGCCGTCAGCCCTTTGGGTTCGGCCAATCCGTTCGCACGGCAACAGGCGGTGACAGTATTGGCCAACAGGCAGGCAATTGTCATTGGGCCAACACCACCGGGTACCGGTGTGATTGCGCCTGCAACCCCCGCCACGCTTGCAAAATCCACGTCCCCCACCAGCCGGGTTTTGCCTGTGCCTTTTTCAGGCGCGTCGATCCGGTTAATGCCAACATCAATCACCGTTGCGCCGGGTTTTATCCAATCACCGGGCACCATTTCCGGCCGCCCAACAGCAGCAACCACGATGTCAGCGCGCGCTACCACCTGTGCAAGGTCGCGGGTGCGTGAATGGGCAATCGTCACCGTGCAACTGTCACCAAGCAAAAGCTGCGCCATCGGCTTGCCCACGATATTAGAGCGCCCGATCACCACGGCATCAAGCCCGCTCAAAGCACCCAGATGATCGCGCAGCAACATCAGGCAACCAAGCGGCGTGCAGGGCACCATTGATTTCTGCCCGGTGGCCAGCAAGCCGACGTTTGAAATATGGAACCCGTCCACATCCTTGGCCGGATCAATTGCGGTTATCACCAGATCTTCGTTCAGATGGGCAGGCAAGGGCAGTTGCACCAGAATTCCGTGGATCGTTTCATCGCCGTTCAGATCATCGATCAAGGCCAGCAGATCGGCCTGGGACGTATCCGCCTGCAGCGCATGGGTCACCGATTTCATGCCGACTTCGGTTGTCAGTTTGCCTTTGGAGCGGACGTAAACCTGACTGGCCGGATCTTCGCCGACCAGAACCACGGCCAGCCCCGGCGTCAGCCCGTGATCCGCCTTCAGCCCGGCCACATGGGTGGCGACCTTGCCACGTATTGTCGCGGCAAATGCCTTTCCGTCCAGTATCGATGCGCTCATCTTTGTTCCCAACAACTGCAAAACCCTGTGTGGGTTGTGAAGCGCAATCCAGCGGCTAAAACAACCCTTCGACTTCTCCGGCATCGTTTAACATGATCTGCTCGGCAGATGGCACCCTTGGCAAGCCCGGCATGGTCATTATATCGCCGCACACAACGACAACGAACCCGGCGCCCGCTGACAGGCGAACCTCTCGGATCGGCATGGAATGCCCTGTGGGGGCGCCCCGCAGGCTGGGATCGGTCGAAAAGGAATACTGCGTCTTGGCCATACAGATCGGCAGATCGCCATAGCCTTGCGTTTCCCATTGCCGCAGCTGATCGCGAACCTTCTTGTCGGCCAGAACCTCGTCTGCGCGGTATATACGTTTGGCGATTGCTTCAATTTTGTCCATCAGGGGCAGATCATCGCGATAAAGCGGTGCAAACTGGCTGGCGCCACTATCGGCTATTTCGGCCACGCGGGTTGCCAGTTCGACGGCGCCTTCGGACCCTTTTTCCCAGTGCTGACACAGGATTGCTTCTGAACCCTGCGATTGCGCATATTCTTTGATTGCCGCCACTTCCGCGTCGGTATCGGTGACAAAATGGTTGATCGCCACAACCACCGGAACGCCAAAGGATTTCAGGTTGCCAATATGGCGGCCAAGGTTGGGGCGACCATCAATGACGGCGGTGACATTTTCCGCCCCAAGATCGCCCTTGGCCACGCCGCCGTTCATTTTCATCGCCCGCACAGTGGCCACGATAACCACGCAGTCAGGGGCCAGCCCGGCTTTGCGACACTTGATGTTCATGAATTTCTCAGCGCCAAGATCAGCGCCAAACCCTGCCTCGGTCACCACATAATCGGCCAGCTTCAGCGCCGTGGTCGTGGCAATAACCGAGTTGCACCCATGGGCGATATTGGCAAACGGGCCGCCATGCACAAAGGCGGGATTGTTTTCCAGCGTCTGGACGATATTGGGCTGCATGGCGTCCTTTAGCAGAACCGTCATCGCCCCATCCGCCTTTAGATCACGGGCATAAATCGGGCTGCGGTCTCGCCGGGACGCGACGATAATATCGCCCAGCCGTTTTTGCAGATCATCTAGGTCCATCGCAAGGCACAGGCAGGCCATAACCTCGCTGGCGACGGTAATGTCAAAGCCGCCTTCACGGGGAAACCCGTTGGCAACACCGCCAAGGCTGGCGGTGATCTGGCGCAAGGCGCGGTCGTTCATATCGACAACCCGTTTCCATGTGATCCGGCGAATGTCGATTTCCAGCTCGTTTCCCCAGTAAACATGGTTGTCGATCATCGCGCTCAGCAGATTATGCGCCGAGGTTATTGCATGAAAATCGCCGGTGAAATGCAGGTTCATCTCTTCCATTGGAATAACCTGCGCATAGCCGCCGCCGGCTGCCCCGCCTTTCATACCAAAACAAGGGCCAAGCGACGCCTCGCGGATACAGATCGCTGCTTTCTTGCCAATCCGGTTCAACCCATCGCCAAGCCCAACAGTCGTTGTCGTCTTACCTTCTCCCGCTGGCGTGGGCGATATTGCAGTAACAAGGATCAGCTTGCCGTTTTCTTTGCCCTGCACCGAGTTAATAAAGCCTTGCGAAACCTTCGCTTTGTCATGGCCATAGGGCAACAAATCATCCGGCCCAATCCCCAACCTCGCCCCGATTTCCTGAATGGGGCGCTTTGATGCGGCGCGCGCAATTTCTATGTCGGTCATATGGGCCATGGGTTCCCCGTCGTTTTGGATGTGATAATTGTTCATCCCATTAAGGGCGGGTTGCAAGTTGTCTCGCGGGTAATACCGACATTTTCAGCGTCGAAATCGTCCAAATGGGTTTTTGGCAGGCTACCGGGCGGGGCCTAGAGCGACAATTCGAATTCCGGGCCATCAAAATCCTGCCCGTTGATGCGCACCGACACCAGTTGTTTGCCCGGGTAATCCTTTCGCGTGGTCACCTTGCGGTAGGAATGAGATTTTACCAACGTCCGGGCTTCACCGGGTTGCAGGGTGATTT
>JAHRVD010000086.1 GCA_019090845.1 Marinosulfonomonas sp. | reverse complement strand
TTAAGTCGTCGGCAGCGTCAGATGTGTATAAGAGACAGTGGCAAAAATGAACCAGATCATGCCAAGGCAAAGAACCAGAAACACGCTAACAGCGCCCAACGAAACGCCAACCGGCACGTCCGCCACACCAAAAAATGACCAACGAAAGCCCGAAATCAGGTAAAGCACCGGGTTAAATTTGGTTACCGTCTGCCAGACCCCCGGCAACATCGAAACCGAATAAAATGCGCCGCCAAGGAAAACCAGCGGCGTAATAACCAGAAGAGGTATCATTTGGAGCTGTTCAAAATTGCGCGCCCAGATGCCGATGATAAAGCCCAACAGCGAAAAACTGATACTGGTCAGAAGCAAAAAGGCAACCATCCACACAGGGTGCAAAAGGTTGATCTCGACAAACAAAGTCGATGTCCCAAGAATGATCAGAGCAATCAGGATAGACCGGCTGGCGGCCGCACCAACATACCCCAAAACAATCTCAATAAAGGTAAGTGGCGCGGACAAATGTTCATAAAATGAGCCGATAAACTTCGGGAAATAGATACCAAAAGAGGCGTTGCTGATAGATTGCTGCAGCAACGTAAGCATGATCAGACCGGGGACAATAAAAGCGCCGTAAGCAACCCCCTCGACGGATTCGATCCGGCTGCCAATCGCCGTCCCAAATACCACGAAATACAGGACGGTGGACAGAACCGGAGACACAACAGACTGCACGACAGTGCGGAATGCCCGCGACATTTCAAACATATAGATCGCCCGGACGGCATACCAGTTCATCTACTTTCCTCCACCAATGTCAGGAAAATTTGTTCCAGCGACCTTTGTGACGTATCCAGATCGCGCACAGAAATACCCGCAGCGGCTAAATCGGCCAGCAAGCGCGTTATACCGGTGCGTCCCGCCTGAGCATCATAGTCAAAGACCATCGACATTCCGTCTTCGGACAGGTTCAACTTGTAGCTTCCCAACTCTGTTGGCACTGCGACCAATTTAGTTTTCAATTCAAGGTTCAACTGCTTTCCGCCAAGCTGCTTCATCAGCACGTCCTTTTGCTCAACCAGTTGTAGTTTTCCCTTGTTGATAATCCCAATCCGGTCGGCCATTTCTTCGGCTTCGTCGATATAATGGGTCGTCAGGATTATCGTGACGCCGTCGTCGCGCAAACGGCGCACCAGATCCCACATGTTTTTGCGTAGCGAAACATCAACACCGGCTGTCGGCTCATCCAGAAACAGAATACGGGGTTCATGCGATAGCGCTTTGGCGATCAGAACCCGGCGTTTCATGCCGCCCGACAGATCGACATTTCGACTATTGCGCTTGTCCCATAGCGAAAGCGACCGCAAGATTTGTTCGATATGTTTTTCGTTTGGTGGTTTGCCAAACAATCCACGCGAAAAACGGGTCGTGCGGATGACTTTTTCAAATGGCTCAATCGTGATTTCCTGAGGCACCAAGCCGATCAACCGGCGCGCGGCACGAAAATCAGACCCAATGTCATGCCCATCGACTGTCACCACACCAGATGTCGCGCGAACAAGCCCGCAAACCATTGAAATAAATGTTGTTTTTCCAGCGCCGTTAGGGCCGAGAAGCGCCAGGATTTCGCCCTTTTGGATATCCAGAGACACATTCGATAGCGCGACCGTCCCGTCGTCAAACGTCTTGGACAGGTTGCGAATAGAAATGATTGCCGACATCGGGGTGCCTTTCACGGCCAGTCAGGAAATCACCCGACACACACAAGATAACCGTCACTAAATCAGGCCAAATTGCCCGCGGTTAGCGCCGTCTGTCACGCCTGCTGGACATTGGCTGAAATGCCACGCTTACATGCGCCTCGCAATAAGGTTTTCCTGCCTTGACTGCCAGACCGCAGAACCAGAATTCATCTGTTGCCGGATCACCGATCGGCCATTTGCAGGTCCGTTCGGTCAACTCCATCAGACCAATTTTCTTGGCCGTTTTTTCAACTTCGCGAACACTGGCCAGCGCTTCGGGGCTGATTTCATTGGCCGAAGGTTGCGGGGGCAATGGCTGGCCAGCCGGAATAATCTGGCGGCGGATGTGAACGGGTTTGGGCGGTGTTTCGGGCGCGGCCACCTCGACCTTGCTTCGGGCCTTGGGGGCTGCTTTGCTGGCCGCCTTTTCCTTAGCGACAGGTTTCGCCGATGTGGCGCCACCGGTGCGGTTGGACAGGCCCAGACGATGCACTTTTCCAATAACTGCATTGCGGGTCACACCGCCCAGTTCCTTGGCAATCTGGCTGGCGCTCTGGCCTTCGCCCCACATCTTTTTCAGGGTTTCAACGCGCTCATCGGTCCAGGACATCGGGTTTCCTTAAATGCAAACGGCCGCCAGTCACATCCGGGGCCGTCAATCGTTTGGTCGGCTCTTATACTAAGCCCTGAGCGGGACCGGATACAAGGCCTTGATCTGCAATCGCCAACCTTGCGAATCCTTTCGCGACTTTACAGGCACGCAGGTGCTCTATATATGCCCGTTCCATGAACACGATCCAAACAAATTGCCAATTGCTCCGACGCCGACGCTAAAGCTCGTCCGACGTTTCGTGTTCCGCGTGCCTGTGGCACAAACATCCCTTTCCACTCGTTGACTTGCCCGCCTGCCTTTGGCACGATTTGGGTTTGCTATTTCAAAAGGTCTAACACCATGATCCCGACAATCCTTCCTTCATACGCTCGTGCACCGCTGAGTTTCGCCAAAGGCGAAGGCAGCTGGCTGATCGAGGATGACGGCCGCCGATTTCTGGATTTGGGCGCCGGGATTGCAGTGAATTCGCTGGGGCATGCGCACCCGAAACTGGTCGCCGTGGTGCACGAGCAGGCCACAAAGCTGTGGCATACATCCAACCTTTATAACATTCCCAGCCAACAGGCGCTGGCAGACAAACTGGTGGAGCACACGTTTGCGGACACGGTATTTTTTGCCAATTCCGGCACCGAGGCCGTCGAATGCATGATAAAAATGGCGCGCAAGTATCAAAGCCACATTGGTCAGCCGGAACGCACCAAAATCATCACATTTGATGACAGCTTTCATGGCAGGACAATCGGCGCGCTTTCTGCAGCGCGCAACACCGCAATGACGGACGGGTTTGGCCCGATGCTGGAAGGGTTCGCAAAGGTTCCCCGCGATGATCTGGCTGCCGTTGAGGCCCAAATTGACGGGCAAACAGCCGCAATTCTGGTGGAACCGGTGCAGGGCGAAGGTGGCATCAATGTCGCTGATGATCCCTTTCTGAAAGGGCTGCGCGCGCTTTGTGAACACAATGGCCTGCTGTTGTTGATGGATGAGGTTCAATGTGGCAACGGGCGGACCGGTCGGCTTTATGCACATGAGTGGTCCGGCGTGACGCCCGACATTATGGCAACCGCCAAAGGGCTTGGCGGCGGCTTTCCAATTGGGGCCTGTCTTGCCACGGAACGTGCGGCATCTGGCATGGGGCCGGGCAGTCACGGGTCGACTTTTGGCGGCAATCCACTGGCTTGTGCGGTGGCTTGTGCGGTCATCGACACAATAACTGCGCCGGGGTTCCTTGACGAAGTGAACCGCAAGGCGGGCTTGTTTCGCCAAAAACTGGAAGGGCTGGTCGCCAGCCATCCGGACGTATTTACGACAGTGCGCGGGCAGGGCCTGATGCTTGGGCTGGTGTGCAAAGTGCCGGTCATGGATCTGGTCAACGCTGGTTATGACGCGCAAGTCTTAAGCGTGCCCGCCGCCAATAACGTATTGCGACTAATCCCGCCGCTGACCATCAGCGAGGACGAAATCGCCCAAGGCGTGGCCCGACTTGATAAAGCTGCCAACGCTGCGGCACTACAACCCCCTTCATCTGCGAAAGAACAACCATGAGCCATTTTCTCGATATCCACAAAACCGATCCGGGCGATCTGCGCGCAATGATAGATCAGGCCCGCGTCATGAAAGATGCCCGCGCTGGTCTGCCCAAAGGAACGCCGGATGCTGACCGGCCGCTGGAAAACCACATGGTCGCGCTGATTTTCGAAAAACCATCAACGCGGACGCGCGTTTCCTTTGATGTGGGCGTGCGCCAGTTGGGCGGGCAGTCGATGGTGCTGTCAGGCAGTGACATGCAGTTGGGCCACGGCGAAACCATTGCCGACACGGCCCGGGTTCTGTCGCGATATGTCGATTTGATTATGATCCGCACATTCGAGGAATCTACACTGCTGGAAATGGCTGAATACGCCAGTGTGCCGGTCATAAACGGGCTGACCGACCGCACGCACCCCTGCCAGATCATGGCCGACGTTCTGACCTTTGAGGAACACAACGGCCCGATCAAAGGCAAAAAGGTCGTCTGGACAGGCGACGGGAACAACGTCTGCGCTTCTTTCCTGCATGCGGCCGGACAGTTTGGGTTTGATCTGACGTTCGCAGGGCCAGAAACGCTGGATCCAGAGGCGGAGTTCGTTGACCTTGCCCGCGCACAGGGCAGCAAAATAGAGATTGAGCGCGACATATCCAAAGCTGTGATTGGCGCGGATCTGATCGTCGCGGATACATGGATGTCGATGCATGACGCGCAATCAGCGCGCGAAGGTCGCCATAACCAACTGGCCCCTTATCAGGTGAGCGAACAGGTAATGGACCAGGCCAATGACGATGCGTTGTTCATGCATTGTCTGCCTGCACACCGCGACGAAGAAGCAACCACGGCCGTTATGGATGGCCCAAAATCAGTGATCTTTGACGAGGCGGAAAACCGTCTGCACGCGCAAAAGGCTGTGATGCGCTGGTGCCTTGGGGTCTAGGAACTGCACGGGGAATTCACACAAAGGCCGCATGCAGCGCCTTAAAAATTCCTGCCGACAACACCGCCGCTGCCGGGACGGTAATGACCCAGGCCGCAATGATCGTCATAAAGTGGGACCGTCGCACCAGCTTGCGACGGCGGCGTTCCTCGGGCGCGATACGTTTTGCTTTTGGGTCCATTTTGCTGCGTTTTTTGGCGCGGCGCTCCATGTGCCATTCGCGAAAAAACCCGACACCAAACACCCCACCCACAGCGATGTGGGTAGAGCTTACCGGCAGGCCCAGCCAACTGGCGATGATCACAGTAATCGCTGCGGACAATGCCACACAATAGGCCCGCATCGGGTTTAATTTGGTGATCTGACTGCCCACCATACGGATCAGTTTGGGTCCAAACAGAAGCAGCCCAAAGGATATGCCAAAAGCCCCGATCACCATCACCCATGTGGGGATCGACACCTTGCCCGCGAACTCTCCAATGCTTTCGGCATGCACAATCGCCGCCAGCGGACCAACAGCGTTGGCTACGTCATTGGCGCCATGAGCGAAAGACAGCAAAGCCGCTGAAATCACCAATGGTATTCTGAACAGAATTTTCAGTGACCGGTTGCGATTTTCCAAGCTTTCCGATTGGCGCTTAATAAATGGGGCGCTTACTGCGTAGAAAAAGGCGCCCGCAGCAAGGCCGATCAGCAATGCTGTGCCGATATCTATTTTAACAATTCGTTTCAGCCCCTTAACGGCCAGATAGGCCGAAAACGCCCCTGCCATAATACCAATAAGAACCGGCACCCACCGACGTGCGGCAGCAATTTTATCATCCTGATAAATGATCCGCGCCTTGATAAAGGCCAGAAAGGCGGCAGCAATCAAGCCGCCCAAAAGCGGTGATATAACCCAGCTTGCTGCAATTGCACCCATGTTGGGCCAGTTGACGGCGGCAAATCCTGCGGCCGCAACACCCGCCCCCATGACGCCACCAACAACCGAATGCGTGGTTGAGACCGGGGCACCGACAAAGGTTGCCAGATTGACCCAGAGCGCCGAGGAAATCAGTGCTGCCATCATTGCCCAGATGAAAATTCGGGAATCCGCAACGGCCTGGGGATCAATTATGCCTTTGGATATCGTTGAAACCACATCACCGCCGGCCAACAACGCGCCCGCGCTTTCAAAGACAATGGCAATTGCAATCGCGCCCCCCATGCTCAGCGCATTTGCACCAACTGCCGGGCCCATGTTGTTGGCAACGTCGTTGGCACCGATATTGATCGCCATATAGGCACCAAAGGCGGCCGCTGCGACGACGATGTAAGACGTTGGTTGCTGGCCAAACAAGACCACCGCCACAAGGGCGGCAATCACGATGAACGCCAACGACACGCCCAGCCCGACTAGTGGGCGTGACACAAAATTGGTTGCGTATTCAACCTGACTGATCCGATTCAGGTCTTTGTCAAGCGTGCGCCATTGATTGCCTGTCGGTCCTGTCGCCACGATATGCCCCCTAATATGCGCTCTTTTACAAGAACGTCATAATTTGGGCCGAGGGCTATCTTTGAATCTTGGAAACATCAACCGAAACCCGGTGTCACTGGCGTTAGAAATCTCGCAATATTTCCTGCAACTGCGGTTCTTCCACCATTTCGGCCGCCTTTTTCGGGTTGACCCACTTGCGCTCTCGTTCTCTGGCCTCTGGAAAATCAGGTGCCAATTCCCCAACTTCGACCGGAAACACCTTGGTTTTGCAAATCGCACTACCACCACTATCAAGTCGTTTTTCGTATTCGAAACTACCCAAAGGCGCGTTGGCAATCTTGCCGCCCATTACGCCCGCTTCTTCCCAGGCTTCCTGCAAAGCAGCTTCGGCCGCGTCCAGCCCGTCAATTGGCCAGCCCTTAGGAATAATCCATCGTCCCTGATCCCGGCTGGTGATCAGCAACACTTCTTTTCCATGCTTTTTTGTTTGTCGATAGCACAGCGCTGCCACCTGCACCCGTTTAGGGCGGCGGATCAGCGGATCAACGACCTCTGTCCAGGCCTTTTTCAGTATCGAAGACATAATTTTACCTGCCGTTTTTTGTTATTGGATAAATAATAGGTGAATTTTCAGTGAATTACAAACTTATCCACAGCTGATCGGGCAGCAGCGCCACTGATGCTGCTTGCATCACCCAACGGGCAACATACTGTATAAGTTAATAATCAATGCAAAGGATGACGCATGGGCGACGCACGGATTGGGCTTGTCGGACTGGCAGTAATGGGGGCAAATCTGGCGCTCAATATCGCCGAAAAAGGGTTTCCGGTGGCTGTTTACAACCGCACAACGGCCCGTATTGACGATTTTGTCGCCGAGGCAGGCAAATTGGCCGAAAACCTGATCCCGTGCCAAACCCCTGCCGCACTGGTGGCTGCACTTTCCAAACCCCGCGCGATTATCATCATGGTCAAAGCAGGCAGCGCCGTGGATGCGGTGATTGAACAGCTCAAACCAATGCTTGAGCCCGGTGACATGATTATAGACGCGGGTAACGCCAATTTTCACGATACCAGACGGCGCGAACTGGATCTGCGACAGGCCGGTCTGGCGTTTATCGGCATGGGCGTTTCAGGTGGCGAGGAAGGGGCGCGTCACGGACCCTCGATCATGGTCGGTGGGCGACCTGACAGCTATGGCGCGATCCGCGATATAATTGAGGCGATTGCCGCCAAATATCAAGGTGATCCATGTGCAGCCCATCTTGGCACCGACGGGGCCGGACATTTCGTAAAAATGGTGCACAACGGCATCGAATATGCCGATATGCAAATGATTGCAGAGGTTTATGGGATTTTGCGCGATGGTTCAGATCGCAGTGCAGAAGACATTGGCGCCTTGTT
>JAHRVD010000085.1 GCA_019090845.1 Marinosulfonomonas sp. | reverse complement strand
GCCGGAATTAAGCGCCGACTCACCCCGAATCCGCACGGCATGACCGCCACAATGTTGGACCGACCGCGCCTCATTCCTGACGCAATACGGCAGTTTCGCGGCGATAATTCAACCTAAAATTGTAAATTTCAGCTTTCCAGACGATGCGCGAACCAGCGCATTGCGAGAATGTTGTTTTCAGCCGGGGGTGAACTTTCGGTTGTTAATCCGGTCGGGGTGACCGGGAACACCTATAATTTTTAGGAGACTAACATGAACGATTATCTGCTTAAAAAATGGATCGACTTTCGTCATTGCGATGAGGGCGTAACGCTCGTTGAATATGGTATTGCCATTGCTCTGGCGATTACGCTTGGCACAGCCGCTTTGGCTGCACTTGCGACTTCCATCGGTACCAGCATGGGTAACGCTGGCGTCCTGATGCCTTAATGTGAACGGGTCGGCCGCTTTGGCCGACCTTCCCGTCGGGGTGTCCCTGGATGCCCCGACGACACGACCCGCAGGGCAAACATCCGCCGCGCCAGAACGTGGCCAGCCCGGCAAACCAGTTTTTTAAACTCAGCCGACCATAAGGAGTTGTATCATGGGAATTCGTTCGGTCCTCGTCGCCGTTTTGGGCGTCGCAGTTGCAGGCGGGTCCGCCTTTGGAGCCCGCGAATATCTTAATGACGCCAAGGCGACCGCCGCCGCTAACCCGCAGTCAGCACTTGTCACTGTTGTTGTGGCCGGGCGCGACATTCCTTTTGGTCAGGCAATCCAGCCACAGATGCTGCAAATCATTTCATGGCCGCGCGAAGCCGTGCCACCGGGTGCGATTACCGATGTCGATATGCTGATCGCAAAAGCAGGTCAGCCCTTGCGCCGGGCCAAACGGGAATTTTCGCAGGGCGAGTTGATCCTTGCATCCAAAATTTCGGACTTTGGCGAAAAGGTTACCATCGTTCAGGGTCTCGGCCCGAATGCACGCGCGATGGCCATCAAGGTCGATGCAGAAACCGCCGTGGGCGGCTTTGTGACTCCGGGCGACACAGTTGACGTTGTCCTGACCCAGGGTCGCGACGAGTCCCTGCGCGCTGTCACCATCCTGCAAAATATCCGCGTTATCGGTGTTGATCAGGATACCAATGAACAAAGCGACCAGCCTGAAATCGCCCGCACAGTGACGGTCGAAGTATCGCCCGAACAGGGCCAAAAGCTGGCGCTGGCCCAAAAGGCAGGCACCCTTAGCCTGACGCTGCGCACGCTAAATGATGTTCGCGATGAGCCAATGGATTCGATCCGCCTCAGTGACCTGATGCGCGACAAATCCCCGGTCGAAGAGACGCAAACAACGACAACCATCAAGGTACGTCGCGGAAGCGAAGTCGAGGAAGTTGAAGTCAACTGATTTCAGACCGGGGAATACACCATGAAACATGACAGCAACATCGACAGGTTTAGGCAGGAGGATGCTGGTGCATTGCTCGTGCTCTGGGCTGTGTCGATTGCTGTCATTCTGGGCATTGTCGCGCTTTCTTTTGACTTTGGCCGACTGGCCTCGACACAGTCTGAACTGCAGTCTTACGCTGACCACGTCGCTCTTGCCGCCGCAGGTGAGCTGGACGGTGAAAACGACGCCATAATACGCGCAACGGCAGCCGCTGCTAACCTGATTTCTGATACACAGGCCTTTGGCAGCGGTGCAAAAAATTTGACCGGGCCCACAAATTACACGCTCGATTTTTACGACACGCTGCCAGCCAGTGACCAAGCCGCAATCGCCGCCGGCCTGACGACAGATCCCAACGACGCGATCTATGCGCGTGTTGTGGCGGTGCCGCAGACAGTGAACTTTACATTTGGCGCAGCATTCTTTGCGCTGACTGGAAATGCGCCATCCAACAATCAAGTCAGCGCTATCGCCATTGCTGGTTTCACACAATACGCCTGTGACGTCACACCGCTGATGTTTTGCCTGCCCAGCCCAACATTTACGGCAGCCGGCCATGTGGGTGAATTGATCCTTCTGCGCTCGGGTGGTGGTGGCACCTCTGCCTGGGGGCCGGGTGATTTCGGCTTTTTGGATCCGGCGAAAATTAATGTCTCTCCGAACGGTCCCTGCGCGGGGCTGAACGGTGTCAAACTTGACGCCTGCCTGATCGGAGCCGAGGGCAGCATTACCCAGTGTTTCGTTCAGCGTGGGGTGGATACCGAGCCGGGACAAAAGGTCGGCATCGAAGACGCCATCTTTAACGTGCGGTTCGATATCTACAAATCGATCATGAACGGCAAGAAGAACGACACCGACTATCCACCAGCGCCAAATGTCATTAAGGGCATCGTTCCCAACAATGGCGGCGGTGGCGGGCCACAATGCGTCGGCGGCAACCCGCAACCCTCATCCGACACACTTGGAATGCCGCGCGATGATTGTTTTGGCAGCCTGGGTTGTTCAAGGTTCGGTGACGGAGACTGGCTGACCGGGCGGGCCGCTTATGTGGCTGCAAACTATGGCGGTATTGATCCGCATCCGACTGCGAACTCCCGCTACGAATACTATAAGGATGAAATCACCGCAGCTGGCGGCGGCGGATCATCACAATCAATTTTGACCGGCCTGTCCGAAACCGGCCGTCCGCAGTGTTCCAACAATCAGTCAATTGACCCGGACCGCCGTGTCGTCATCGCCGCAGGAATTGACTGCAACGCAAATCCGGTCGTCGGCCAAACCAACAACGTGCCGGTCAAGGAATTCTATCGCCTGTTCCTGACAGAGCCTGTCGGAAATGACGGATCATCACCGCCGACACTGGACCTGTGGGTTGAAATTGTAGGCTCTGCCGGTGGTCCCGGTGCGGGCACTGGCGGAACCGGCGGCATCTTTCGCGATGTTGTGCAGTTGTACCGGTGATGGCAGCGATGAAACATATATTCACCGGGCAAAAACGAAATGCTGGCGACCGCAAAAGCGCATTTGCGCGTGACGAACGCGGCGCCGCACTTGTTGAGTTTGCGATCATCCTGCCGATGATGCTTTTGATCTTTGCTGTGATCATTGAAGGCAGCCGGATGATGATTTCCTTTCAGGCCGCAATCAGCGGTGTGCGCGATGCAACACGGTATCTGTCACGGGTCGCGCCGGTAGACATCTGTTCAAGCGGTGGCTCGGTTGCCGGGTATTCCGCCCAACTGCAAACAATCGTCAGTCAGGGCATTTCCGGAAACTCGGTTTTCCCCACGGCCGTCACGGTGAACTTTGTCACGCCATCCTTTAGCTGTGTGGCCGGAACCTACCGTGTCAGCCCGGCCGGGGTGGCGCAGGTCACCGCAAATGTCACGATTACATTTCCGTTTGCTGGCCTGTTCACGCTAAGCGGCCAGAACCTGCCGCAGATCACGACAAATGTCACGGACGCGGCACGGATTTTTGGAACATGAGCGGGCGCGTGGCATACAGCATCCGCAAATTTGCGCGCGATATGGGCGGGACGACGCTGGTCGAACTGGCCATCGTGCTGCCGATCTTTTTGCTGATGTTTTTTGGCCTGATTGATTTTGGCCGAATGGGCGCAGAATATGTGATGGCCGAAAAGGCCATGCAGCGCGCGGCGCGGATTGCCGCCGTCAGGCCACCTGCCTGCGCAGGTGTTCCGACCGCAATTTCGCGCGGCGTGGTTCCCGCCAATACAGTGCCGCCAAAATTCGGCACTCTGTGCAGTGCGGGCGCCACAATCTGTGCAAACCCCGGAACAATTACATGCACAGGGAATGCGGGCGACCCGACGACAAGTGAAATCTGGGCGTCCATTTCCGGTATGATGCCGACCACGTCGACACCGGCCAACCTGAGCTTCACATATGCATTCGACCCTGCACTGGGGTTCCTTGGTGGCCCCTACGTGCCGGTCATCACAGTGGAAATCCAAAACCTGAACTTTCAGTTTACATCGCCTCTGGCTGGTTTCGCGGCCCTGGCGGGTGCGCAGGGGAACAATGTGCCCGGACCAAACCTGCAATTTCCGACGATGAGCGTTTCACTGCCTGCAGAAGATCTGGCGCTTGGGAACAACGGGTGACGCCGCACCACTTGGGAACAGTGTTTCCCGGAAGGACTAGAAAATGAAGATGAAATCAAAATCAATCCTCGTGATTTCGCCGGAACAATCGGTGTCAGACGCCATCGGCACAGCATTGTCGGACAAATCTGACATTCGTATTGATACCGAAGTATCCACCCTGTCCCAGATCAATGGCAAGGCCGTCAAAATGGCGGCGGACTACGATATTGTTCTGTTTCAGACCAGCCCTGAGAGTGACGCCGATATCAGTGCAATTCAGGCGCTCGCCAAGGATCGCGGCAAGGGAACGGTTCTTGTGGCAATGGCCGACGACGGAATATCCCTTTCGCAGGCTCGCGCACTCAACCGCGCCGGTGTTGACGAAGTTCTTCCGATTTCAATGATCGGCGCCGAGATTGCCGACCAAATATCCAAAATCGACCACGCATCAGAGGCTTCTGCGGCTGGCAAGGCACCTATGGGGAAAATTATTGCCGTCGCACAGGCGCGCGGCGGTGCGGGCTCGACGACAGTTGCGGTAAATCTGGCGGACCAACTTCAGGGTCGCAATAAAAAACGTGTCCCCGTCAAGCCGGGCAAAGTTGCGCTGGTTGATCTGGATTTGCAATTTGGCACTGTTGGCTCATTTCTGGATATGGACGAACAGGATACCCTGCTGCAGCTCGCGCTTGACGGCACCATTCCGGATGCAACGTTCCTTGGTCAATCAATGACGACCATGCACAACGGTCTGTCAGTTCTGGCCGCACCGTCAAAATTTGCACCGTTGGATTCGTTGCGCACCGATCAGGTCGCTGCAATCCTCGACACTCTACGCCAGTCTCATGAATACGTAATTGTCGATCTGCCACGCGCGCTTGTTGGCTGGATCGAGGCGGTCATTGAACGGGCAGATGAGCTAATCATCGTAACAGATATTTCCGTATCGTCAGTTCGCCATAGCCGCCGGTTGATCGACTTTTTCACCACCGACAACCTGACACTGCCAGTTCAGATCGTCGTCAATCACGAAAAGAAACCACTCATGCAGTCGTCGCTTCACCGCGAAGCTGCCAAAGCGCTGGAGCGAAAGCTGGATCATTGGCTACCCCATGATCCCAAGGCCGCCAACGCGGCCTCGGACAAGGGTAAACCTTTGTCCAATGTAGCCCCGCGTTCACCGTTGACCAAAGCGGTCGCACGGCTGGCAACAACAACACAAGCGGGCTTTCAAACCGCTTCTCAGAACAACAGGAAATAGGGGCCATCATCATGTTCAAACAATTTTCAAAACAAGATAGGCATCCCGGCGCAGATATAATCGCATTGGATGCAACTGTCGCCAGAGCGATCGCCCAACCTGATGAACCGACACCACAAGAGGCAGAATTCGCAGCCCGGCTGGAGCTGAAAAGCCAGTTGCACGACGTGCTGCTTGACCGGCTGAACCTTGCCGTGATCGACAAAGTCGCACCCGAAGAGTTGCGCCGCGAAGTTGCGGTTCTGGTGTCCTCGGTGTTGACCGAGGAAGGGCGCGCGATGCGCTCGGAAGAATTCAAACTTCTGATCGATGAATTGCTGGACGAGGTTCTTGGTTACGGCCCGCTTGAGCCGCTTCTGGCCGATCCGACGATCAATGACATTCTGGTCAACTCGCATCAGAATGTTTACGTCGAACGTTTCGGACTGCTGGAAAAAACCAAAGTCCGGTTCCGCGACGAGCGCCATCTGTTGCGGATTATCGACAAGATTGTATCGCAGGTCGGGCGCCGGGTGGACGAATCCACACCCTGGGTTGACGCACGCCTTGCCGACGGCAGCCGGGTGAACGCCATTATCCGTCCATGTGCGATTGACGGCCCCTCTATGTCGATCCGGAAATTCTCGAAAAGCCCGCTGACCATGGACCGGATGATAGATATTGGCACGCTGACTCCGGCCTCGGCCGGGCTACTTCAGGGGCTGGTTCAGGCGCGAATGAATGTGCTGATTTCCGGGGGAACCGGTTCAGGCAAGACCACCATGCTGAATGCGATGTCCTCCTTTATTGGCCAAAAAGAGCGGGTCGTGACAATCGAAGACGCCGCCGAACTTCAGATGCAGCAGGAACATGTGGTGCGTCTGGAAACCCGGCCACCCAACCCGTCCGGCGGCGGCGTGGTTTCCCAACGCGATCTGGTGCGCAACGCGCTTCGGATGCGCCCGGACCGGATTATTGTCGGCGAAGTGCGCGGCGCCGAAACATTCGACATGCTTCAGGCAATGAACACCGGGCATGATGGATCAATGACCACCGTTCACGCCAACACTGCGCGCGACGCCCTGGGTCGTATCGAGCAGATGGTGATGATGATTGGTCTGGATTTTCCAATCTCCGCAATCCGCTCTCAGGTTGCTTCGGGTTTGCAAATCATCGTCCAGCTTAGCCGTCTCAGCGATGGATCCCGGCGCATTATGAGCATATCGGAAATTTCCGGCATGGAAGGTGATATCATCACCATGCAGGACATCTTTGTATTCCAGCGCGCCGGCATTGGCGAAAACGGAGAAGTTCTTGGCAAGTTTGTCGCAACGGGTATTCGCCCAAAATGCGCCGAACAGCTTGAACGCGCCGGGGTGCACCTGCAAAGCGATGCGTTTTCAGCAGAAGGATCGGGCAAATGATCCAGATTGCAGATTCAGACATAATGCCGCTGATCTACGCAGGTGTTTTTCTGGGTGTTTTGATGACCTATGAAGGTCTGCGTCAGATCCTTTCGCGCAGCGAGAGCGTATCAGAAACCCGCAACCGCCGCATGAAAATGATCGCCTCTGGCGCATCCACCGAAGAGATTCTGAGGCTCTTGAAACCCTCGGTCGATGGCTGGTCGCTGGCGCGACTTCCCTTCATTGGCAGCCTGCCCACTGATCTGCGTCAGGCGGGTCTAACGGTAAGTGCGAAAATGTTCCTTCTGGCCTGCCTGTTTGCAACAGTTACGGTGACCGCAGGCGCCTCGCCATTCGTTATAGTTCCGATTGCGCTGCCGTTTGCAGCCGTCCTGTGTTTGGTAGCTCCTATTACAATTGTGCGTCTCAAGCGGCGCAAACGGATCGGCGCGCTGGAGCAGCAATTGCCCGATGCGCTGGATCTGATGGCACGCGGGCTGAAAGTCGGGCACCCACTGAATACAACAATCGCCGCTGTAGGAAGCGATATGAACGATCCTATCGCTTCAGAGTTTGGCACAATCTCGGATCAGATTGCCTTTGGCGACGACCTGGTTGATGCGTTCATGGACTTTGCCGAGCGTATCGACGTGGAAGACGTGCGGTATCTGGCAATAAGTGTCGCTATTCAAAACGGCACCGGGGGCGACCTTAGCCAGGTGTTGCGCACATTGGCGCAAGTGATCCGCGACCGGTTCACCATGCGAAAGCGCATCAAGGCGATATCTTCTGAGGGACGTCTGACATCAATTTTTCTGTCCGGGCTGCCGTTCTTCATTTTTGGGTCCACGATGTTTTCCTCGCCCACCTATTACATGGACGTAAGCGATGATCCGCTTTTCATGCCCTTTGCAATTGTTGTGGGTGTGCTTGTGGTGACCAATTATCTGGTTATGCGGCGCTTGGTCGATTTCAGAATTTAAACGGGGTGTGGTTATGATTGATACGTTTCAGGCTTATTTAAGTTCCACGGAACTCAGCGGCGGCACAATTGCGATGATCGGCATCGGACTGGGGTCCATGTTGTTTGTGTTTGGTCTGTCGGGCGCAATGGCCGGCAAAAACCCGGTACTGCGGCGCATGTCGGGCCAACAGGCTGGTCGTCGTCGTGCGACGGTTGCAGAAAACGGCATCCTTCGCCACGCCAATAACGATCCGACCGGTTTTTTCAAAGCGCTCATTCCAAATGATACCAAAGAGCGAACCGACGTTCAGCGGCAACTATCCATGGCCGGGCTAACGGGTCCGCACGCCGTCAGAAACTATTATCTTCTTCGCATGTTTCTGGGCATGGTGTTGCCTTTCGCGCTGCTTACCTTGGTCTGGGTATCACGCACCGGCACGTTCGTTCTGCCACCATTCATTGACGACAGGATAAGCGGCTGGAGCCAGTTACGGGTGTTGCAAATCCTTGTTTTCTCGGTGGCCGCAGGGTTTTACGGACCCGCAATTTGGTTGCGTTCGCGCGCCAGTGATCGACGCCGCGAAATCGAAGAACATTTTCCAAATGCGCTCGATCTTATCCAGATCTCTGTTGAGGCAGGGCTGGGGTTTGATGCGGCGATGATCCGCGTGGGCAACGAATTGGAAAACACCGCTCCGGCAATTTCCCAAGAGCTGTTGACGGCACAACGCGAAATTCAGGCCGGACGCGGACGCGACCGCGCGCTGCTTGACATGGCGGCCAGAACCGGCGTTGAAGAAGTCGCATCCTTTGCCAACGTTGTGCTGCAGTCGATGCAGTTCGGAACCAGCGTTTCCGAAACTCTGACGACATATGCAAGTGAAATGCGCGTGACGCGTGAACTGCGGGCGCAGGAAAAAGCCAACAAGCTGCCGGTGCATATGTCGGCCGTAATGGCATCATTGATGTTGCCCGCCCTGCTGTTGCTTACTTTGGGGCCGGTTGTAATTCGCTATATTCGATTCTTTGCCGGATAACCCCGGTATTATGTGATCCGGTCACTTGTTCTGCCCTTGCAACAATATCCGCCCCTTCACCAGATTTTTTACTTCTAGGCCGCAGTTTATCAACTAAGGGTTGAAAAACTGGCACTATTTGATGCCGGTGTCGGCGATTCGTTGACAGAACCGGGGCAGAAGGCGAACCTGAGCGTGGGAAAAGGGTGCTGACTGCCAAAGCATTCGTAAACTACAGTTTAAGAACGTGATTGGTTGCAAGCTTGGCCATATTTTGGGCCGAACGGGGTATTTTGTTATTATGAAAGATCATCATTATTCAGATGGAACGGTCCATGATTGGCCGCAACCTGCATCAACCCAGGTAGACATTGTGGACGCCATCGCAAGCTGGTGCGAAGCGCTTTACGGAACAGTGTCACTTGAACAGGCGGTAGCAAATCTGGTCCAGGGTCTGGGCGCCGAAGCAGGCATGCTCGTGCGCACAAACATGAATGAAAACCGTGCAATACGGGTTGCAACTCATGATGCCAAAATATTGACAACCGGACTGCCATTGTCAGCGACTTTCGCAGACGGGCAATTCGGAGCCCATCTAAAAAAACCGCGCACCGCGACCATTTGGCTGGGCTCAAACCATGCCGAGCGCTCTGTGGTGACACCGGATCCTGCTTTGGGTAACTGGCAGGCCGGGCGTGGAATGAAAGAGTTTGCAGTTCTCATACTTGCGTCCGGGCCTATTACCCGAGATCACATCGAACTGCATTTCCGTCAGCCACTGGCGCCGCCGGCCCAGACGACCCTTAGCACCGTGCTGCCCTCAATGGCGCGCACATGGGCATCCCGGCAAGTCGGACTGATTACGCGCACCGTGATAAACCACCGGTTGCCGTCCCCATCAGATATGCGCGTCGCGCCGGCAAAACCGCCGCTTGCCATCGGCAACCCCGCACACCTCAGCCGCGCTGAATTCCGGGTTTGCCTGTTGCTCAGCCGGGGACTGTCGGTTGCCGGGGTTTGTTCTGAACTGTCGCTTGCGGAAACGACGGTCCGCTCCCACCTTCGCAACATTTACGCCAAGACCGAAACCTCAAGCCTTGCGGAGCTGATTTTTTGCCTGATCGGACCCGCACAGCCACCACATTTGAGTGACGCAATATGCGCCTGATCGGCACCGGGAGTTTGTTATGATTTATTGGCCCCTAATGTTGCTCGCACCGATCCTGCTAGCGGTTGGGTATTTCGACCTGCGCTACATGCGCATTCCGAATGTGCTGAGCATAATTGCCGTCGCATTGTTTGCGGTGTCTGTCCTTATCGCAACACCGGATGATCTTGTGGCCCGGCTTTTGGTTGCAGGCGCAGTCTTTGCAATCGGATTTACAGGGTTTTGTTTTCGTATTCTGGGTGGCGGTGATGTCAAAATCTTGTCGGCACTGATGCTGTTTATACCGCTGCATGATCTGATAATTTTCGCGAATGTCTTTTCTGTTTCGATGATGGTTGGCATTATCGCAATTCTTTCGGTTCGCCGCATGCCTTTCGCTTCGCAAACAGGTTGGAAGGCAATCTCTGCCAGCACCCGCTTTCCAATGGGGATTTCGATTGGATTTGCCGGTATCATCCAGCCGCTGGCGGTCGCAACGCTGGTCGGTTTTTAGGATATTTCGCAACAAACAGGCGGATTGAGACATCTGCACGGGGGGCGTGATTTTTCGACGAAAAATCATCTGCGCCACAAAGTCGTACATCTATCCCGACAAATCAAAAAAATACCTGCGTGGCGTGGCCTTAACAAATCATGGTCGTGTTTTTCATCGCATGCTTGTTGTCATTCCCTTCATTATTAGAGATTTTGGTTGCGGGAAGATTCCGGGCCTGCCGTGATTCCGGGCCCTGCCGTCGGGCGGGCCTGCGCTTTGTCGTTAATGCTGCCAAAAGGAAATTGTAAGATGAAAATCAAAGCCGCCGTGCTGGAACGCAGCGACGCCCAGCCGCCTTATGTCGATAGCCGTCCGATTGTTGTGCAAGAGGTCGATCTTGACGGCCCCGGTCGCGATGAGGTTCTGGTAAAGATTGTGGCCGCCGGTGTCTGCCACTCTGACCTGTCCGTAATCAATGGCACACGGCCTCGGCCTGTGCCGATGGTGCTGGGGCATGAAGCGGCCGGTATCGTCAAAGAGGTTGGCGCAGGCGTAAGTGACCTTGTGCCGGGCGATCATGTTCTGTGCGTCTTTGTCCCAAGTTGCGGCCATTGCGGCCCCTGCGCAGGTGGCCGCCCCGCTTTATGTGAACCCGCAGCCCGGGATAATACCGCTGGCGTTCTTTTGGGGGGAACCCAGCGTTTGTCGCGCGGCGGCAAACCGGTCGCCCATCAGGTTGGTGTGTCGGCCTTTGCCCAATACGCAACCATGTCGCGCCGCTCGCTGATCCCGGTCGACAAGGACATTCCGCTGGATGTCGCGGCTCTGTTTTCCTGCGCAGTTCTGACCGGCGTTGGCGCAGTCATAAACACTGCCGATGTGCGCCCGGGTTCCAGCGTTGCGATCGTTGGACTTGGCGGCGTCGGGCTTGCGGCCCTTTTGGGCGCGCTTGCGGTTGGTGCAGGGCGCGTAATCGCCGTTGACCGGGACGAAAGCAAGCTGGCTTTTGCACGTGAACTGGGGGCGACGGATACCTTCCTTGCCAGCGACCCGGATGTTGTCGCCCAAATCCGGGATGCCACAGGCGGTGGTGTAGATTACGCCGTCGAACTGGCCGGTGCGGCCCCGGCACTTGAGCTGGCCTATTCGATCACCACGCGGGGCGGCACAACCGTCACTGGTGGTCTGCCCCATCCGGACGCCCGTTTTGCCCTGCCCGCGCTGGGTCTGGTGGCCGAAGAACGCACCCTGAAGGGCAGCTATATCGGTTCCTGCGTTCCAACCCGCGACATTCCACGGATGTTTGAAATGTATCGGCGCGGCGTCTTGCCGGTTGAAAAGCTGGTGACAGGCAGGTTACCACTTTCAGACATCAACCTTGCCATGGACCGACTGCGCACCGGCGAAGCAATCCGCCAGATCATTCATTTTGAAGACGAGGAATAAAGCCAGATGGCCGACCAACAGACCGCCACACAGGACCTTGCCGATTTTGTCGCAGATTTGCGCTACGGCGATATACCGGGCAACGTCATCACCGGGATAAAACTGCTGTTTGTCGACTGGCTTGGTTCAGCACTTGCTGGGGCAAACACCGGCCCTGCCGAAATGTATCGCGATTTTTCCGCCCACATGGGGCCAAAATCCGGCCCCTGCATCGACTTTAGCGGTGGCCCCGACACCAGCGCCTTTTTTGCTGCAATGATAAATGCCGCCGCTTCTCATGTGGTCGAGCAGGACGATCTGCACAATTCATC
>JAHRVD010000084.1 GCA_019090845.1 Marinosulfonomonas sp. | reverse complement strand
TTCTCCTCGCTTATGTATTCGCCTGAAAACCGTATTCCTGATCTTGTTGCAATTCGTCAGGCGATTTACCGCCAGCCCGAAATGAAGGCGGCGATGAACCACATTTTGTGCCTGCAGGACCCGGATGTTCGCGCCCGTAACAACATCGCGGAAGACGAATGGAAGTCCATTCAGGCACCAACACTGGTCTATGTCGCACCCGATGATTCCGAGGCGTTTTACAATACCGCCCTGCGCGCCAAAGATATGATCCCAAATGCCCAGTCGGTCGAGATGTATGGCGTGAAACACTGGCCACATTTCGAAAAACCGGATGAGTTTAACCCTGTCAGCATCGAATTTCTGCTGGGAAAAGGCTGAGCGTCTTAGCGTCCCGCAATAAGAACAGGAACCAGTGATGAACGTGAAAAGCAGCCTTAAACCAATTCGCCGGATCGTCACTGGCTATGATGAAAACGGGCAGTCAACCATCCTTAGCGATGGGCCGCCGCCTGTGCAGCACGTCGCAAATGAATTGATAACAGCCACCCATCTTTGGGCGACTGAGAAGACACCGACAAACTTTACAGAAAACGATGACGGCGCAAGTCTGGTGACCGGCACCGCCCCGCCAGACAACGGGTCACGGTTTTTGATTTTGGACATTGCGCCGGGCGAACTGCAGGGGGGCGACCATCAGACAGATACGCTCGATTACGCGGTCTGTCTGTTTGGCGAAGTCGACGCCGTTTTAGACGTAGAAACCTGCACCATGACGGCGGGTGATATACTGATCCAGCGCGGTACGATGCACAATTGGGTCAATCGCAGCCAGGCACCGGCCCGGCTGCTTTTTGTGATGCTGGACGGCACCCCCAAACGATCAGGCTCGCTGGGCAATGGAGACAATGCAGGCTAGCTATGCCCGCCCGTTTTGTCAGGATTTGTCGCGCCGTTGAATGATCCCGTCGGCGGCCAGCTTGTCCAACGCCTCTGCGTCCAGGTTCAGCAGGTTCGCCAATACTTCGTCGGTATGCTCGGCCAACATTGGTGGTGCCTTATAGCTTAATTCCGCCTCTGAGAACCGGATTGGGTTGGCAATCATTGGGATAGAACCGCCGGCAGGATGTTCGACCTGAATTTTCAAATTGCGATGTTGGACCTGTGGGTCTTCAAAGACATTTGCGATGTCGTTGATTGGGGCGCAGGGCACCCCAAATTCTTCCAGCTTTTCAAGAAAGCCGGCCATCGAACCTTTTATAAACAGGGCCTCCAGCTTGGCGATCAGCGGCACCCGATTGCGCACCCGCATCGGGTTGGTTGCAAACATCGGGTCATCGGCAAGATCAGGAAGATCCAGCGCGCGGCACAGACGCCCGAACAGATTGTCATTGCCAGCCGCGACGACGATAAACCCGTCTTCGCATTCAAACGCCTGATAGGGCACCAGATTGGCGTGCGCATTGCCCATGCGTTGTGGTGTTTTGCCCGAATAAAGGTAGTTCATATTCATGTTGGCAAGCGTTGCGACCTGAACATCCAAAAGCGCCATATCAATATGTTGGCCAAGCCCGGTTTTTTCACGATGAGCAAGGGCCGCCTGAATCGCTATTGTTGAATAAAGCCCGGTCATAAGGTCGGATACGGCAACGCCAACTTTTTGCGGTGTCCCGCCTTTCTCGCCCGTAATGCTCATCATTCCGCCAAGCGCTTGGAACACAAAATCATAACCGCCGCGTTCGGAATATGGTCCGGTTTGACCGTATCCGGTGATCGAGCAAAAAATCAGGCGCGGATTAATCTTGCGCAGGTCTTCATACCCGAGGCCGTATTTATCAAGCGTGCCGACAAGGAAATTTTCGATAAGAACGTCGCTTGTCGTGGCAAGTTTGCGAATAAGGTCCTGACCTTCGGCAACGCTGATATTAACCGCAACAGATTTTTTGCCCCGGTTGGTGCTTAGGTAATAGGCCGCGTCACTTAATTCATTTCCGTCACGGTCTTTCATGAAAGGCGGGCCGGCGGACCGGGTTTCGTCACCTTTTCCCGGACGCTCGATCTTGATGACTTCTGCCCCAAGATCCGCAAGGATTTGTGTCGACCAAGGCCCGGCCAGAACCCGGGTCATATCAAGAACACGCACACCACTTAAACATCCGTTCATCGTATTTTCCATCGTTGTCTATTTCCAAATGAATGCGCGGTTGAAGCGCGTAAGAGTCCGCCGTTGTTAAATGGCGCGTGATGAGACCGTTAAATTACGGCAAGGGCAACCCTATCCGCAATAGACGTTGTGACAGGCCGGCTTGTCCCGGCCGCGGGGAGCTGCAAGCTCAGACCGTAGCTGGAGGCTTCACATTTTAGGGCCAGCACGTCCAGCCCAACACCCGGGCCATGCCCCGCAACCATACATATGTGTCAGGATTTCCGCCTTTGGGGGCATCGTTCTGGACGGTCTTTGGTTTCCAAAGTGAAATACAGCACCTGTCACAGTGGCCCCGTGTTAAGCGAAAATGTCCTAGAGTCGGGTCTAGGTGATGCCCTTACCTGAAAACGTGGCCGCCTGCATAGAAATCAACCGGCTTCGACAAGCATCAATTTGCGCGTCTGTCATATTCTCACGCAGCAGAGATTCACCCAATGTATATGCATAAGCCGTAATCGCCTGATATTGTGCTTCATCCGTTTGCGTTCCGGCCTCGATTAAAAGGCTGGTGGAAAAGTCGATCCGTTCCCGGTCAACACCCTGGACGATGATGCGGGCCACGGAATCACGACGCGCCCAGGCGCGCACCGCCAGTTCCAGTTCAGACGCATCTTTTGTGGCTTTTGATCTCGCGGGCAGGGTGCGCAGTTTTGCCAGTTGATCGGCTGCAGAAAGCCTTCTGTCCTTGCTTATACGGTTCATCAGATCGCGGGTCTGGGTTTCTCGCCAACGGATTAGAATGGCTTCCAACAACTCGGCGCGATTTTTGAAATGCCAGTAAAAGCTGCCGCGGCTGACGGACATCGATTCTGCTAACGATTCGATTCGCACCGCTTCGA
>JAHRVD010000083.1 GCA_019090845.1 Marinosulfonomonas sp. | reverse complement strand
TGGACCAGCCCTTTGCGCCGCGAGCAGCCTCGACGCCATTGCGGATATCTTTGCGGTTCGCAAGTGAGCTGTGGCCCAACAATTTGCCGCGCGGCGAATAGATCGGGGCGCAATAGCCGCCATCGGGGCGCGCTTGCTTGCCGCCGATATATAGTTTGGGCGTTCGATCCAACCCTTCAACATCCGGCGTCTCGGGGCTGGGTTGTGAGGCGATTGGTTTCAGCGGTTTGCTCGAGGTTTTTGGTTTTGTGTAAGCACGCAGGCCTTCCCAGCCACCCTCGCGCCCAAAGCCGCTTTCACGGTTCCCGCCAAATCCGGCTGCGGCATCAAACAGGTTGGTGGCATTTACCCAGACTACACCGGCTACAAGCTTTGGCACCACATCCAGCGCCAGATTTACATTCTCGCTCCACAATGTTGCAGCCAGCCCGTAGCGGGTGTTGTTTGCCAGTTCCACGGCCTCTGCCGGGGTGCGGAATGTCGTGGCGACCAGCACCGGGCCAAAGATTTCCTCTTGCATCAGCATCGACGATGTTTGCAGCCCGGTAATTAGCGTTGGCGGGTAGAAACAGCCATTCTCCGGCAGCGTCGTTGCAGGCTGATAAACCTCGCCCTCCCCGCCGTGCTCGTCCACCAGATCTGTAATGGTTTTCAGTTGCACCGGGTCCACGAGCGCGCCCACATCAATGCATTTATCCAGCGGGTCGCCAATGCGCATCCCGTCCATCCGGGCCTTAAGCTTGGTGTAGAACCGTTCGGCAATCCCTTCTTGCACAAGCAGCCGGGACCCCGCACAGCAGACCTGACCCTGATTGAACCAGATCGCGTCGACCAGCCCCTCGACCGCGGAATCTATGTCGGCATCATCAAAGACGATGTAAGGGGACTTCCCACCCAGTTCGAGGGTCAGCGATTTGCCCGAGCCCGCCGTGGCCTGCCGGATACGGCGACCGACCGAGGTTGATCCGGTAAACGCGATTTTGTTGATGTCCGGATGATTGACGATCATTTCGCCCACGGCACCGTCGCCAGTGACGATGTTGACGACCCCTTTGGGCAGGCCCGCTTCCTGACAGATTTGTGCAAACAGCAATGCAGTAAGCGAGGTGTATTCCGCTGGCTTCAACACCACGGTGTTGCCCATGGCAATCGCGGGTGCGATTTTCCATGACAGCATTAACAGCGGAAAATTCCACGGAATGATCTGGCCGCATACGCCTAGGGGTTCGGTGTTGGGCAATTCACTTTCCGCCAACTGAGCCATGCCTGCGTGGTAATAAAAATGCCGGGCAACCAGCGGGATGTCGATGTCGCGGCTTTCACGGATGGGTTTGCCGTTGTCCAGACTTTCCAGAACGGCGAACAGACGCGCATGTTTTTGCACCAACCGGGCAAGCGCATAGATATATTTCGCGCGCGCATGGCCGCTTAAGCGCGCCCATTTTGGCTGCGCTTTGCGCGCTGCAGCGACGGCCAAATCAATATCCTTTTCGCGGGCTTGCGTAAGCAGCGCCAGCGTTTCGCCCGTGGCCGGGTTTCGCGATGGGAACGTCTTGCCGGGCTTGGTGAGCTTACCGTCGATAAACAGGCCGAACTTGTCACCGCCATCTACCAGCCATGCCAATGCCTCACCTGCCGCTTCCGGGGCAGGCCCATAGTCCATCGTTTCGAATATTTCAGAGACGTCCATCGCTTTATCTTTCCGGCAAATATCGGGCCTGCGGCCAAATCGGCCTATCCCGCGGCGTGTCGATATGAGGCAGAGTATCGCCCCGTTACATGGTGTTCGAGTTGGCGTTCTATGTCGCCCAGCAACGAAGAGGCGCCAAAGCGGAACAGGTCAGGTTGCAGCCAGCGATTGCCGAGCTCTTCTTTGATCAGTGCCAAGTAGGTCACAGCGTCCTTTGCCTTGGAAATCCCACCAGCGGGTTTATAGCCAACACGAAACCCGGTGGCCTCGTGATAATCACGGATTGCCCGGATCATAACCAGTGTGACGGGCAAAGTCGCATTGACGCTTTCTTTGCCGGTCGAGGTTTTGATGAAATCAGCCCCCCCCATCATGCAAACCAGCGAAGCTCGGGCGACGTTGCGCAAGGTCGCCAACTCTCCGGTAGCAAGGATTGCCTTGATGTGGGCATCGCCCGCGGCGCGGCGAAATGCGCGCATTTCATCATAGAGCGCCTGCCAGTTGCCGGTCAGAACATGGCGACGGGAAATGACAATGTCGATCTCTTCTGCGCCTGCTTTGACGCTTGCTTCGATTTCGGCCACCCGCAAGGTAAAGGGCGACAGGCCTGCCGGAAAGCCGGTGGAAACGGCGGCCACCGGGATACCTTTGCCGCGTAACGCACCTACGGCAGTTTCCACCATTTCGTGGTAAACGCAGATTGCGCCGGTATGGATGCCAGTAACCCCGAGTGCTTTCAAAATGTCCGCACGAACCGGATTGGCGGCTTTTGCGCACAAGCGTCGAACACGCCCCTGTGTATCGTCGCCAGAAAGCGTGGTCAGGTCTATGCAGGTAATGGCTTTTAGCAGCCAGGCGGCCTGAAATTCCTTTTTGACCGA
>JAHRVD010000005.1 GCA_019090845.1 Marinosulfonomonas sp. | reverse complement strand
TTTCGGCGATGACCTGTGATGCGGTCTCGGGCCGGGTTTCTGATGCCACATGAGGGGTGACTGTGACGCTGGGATGGGCCCAAAAGGGGTGATCTGCAGGCAACGGTTCCTGACGAAAGACATCCAGCGTTGCATGGGAAATCTGACCGCAATTCAGTGCGCCAAGCAGCGCGTCATCGTCGATTAATTGCCCTCGGCCGGGGTTGATGACGACAGCACCTTTGGGCATCAGGCTTAGGTTTTCGACATTCAGAATGTTTTCTGTGGCGGATGTTAGTGGCAACAACAGGACTAGGATTTCCGCCTGCGCCAGAACCCGCGCCAGCCCGGCGCTGCCGTGATGTGTTTCAATACCGTCAAGGGTTTGGGGACGTCGCGACCATGCCATGACCGGAAAATTCAGTCCGGCAAGGGCGCGCGCGCAGGCGGTACCCAGTTGCCCAAGCCCAAGCAGCCCGACTGAACGGTTGCGCGCAAGTGGCGGGACCACGGGCTGCCATGTCCGGTTTTGATTGCAAATATGTGCATCCATTCCCAAGTGATGGCGCAAAACATGGCCCGTGACCCATTCTGCCATTCCTTCGCTCAGGCCGCTGTCAACCATACGGGTTAGCGGGGTTTTCAGGGTTGGATTGGTGACAATGGCTTCAACCCCGGCCCAAAGGCCAAGCGTGGCTTTGAGCTTTGGGAACTGGCTAAAATCAGAAACCGGGCCATTGGGGGCAAAAACGATATAGTCCACCAGCGCCGGGTCCAATTCCGGTTGCAGATTGACCGCCAGACCAGCCGTTTGGCAGGCAGAGTTCAGGACTGTCTGATACTCTTCCCATTTTTCCGGACGCGCTGAGAACAGCACATTCAGCGTCATCTTTTGCTCCTTGGGCGGTGAACATGGGCGCTTTGGACCAGACCAAATGCTGCGAGCAGAACCAGCATCGCCGATCCACCATAGGACACCAGCGGCAGTGGCACACCGACCACAGGTGCAAGCCCCATGACCATCGACATGTTCACAGCGAAGAACAAAAAGAACGCCGCGGCGACGCCAAGCGTAACAAGTGAGCCGAAGCGATCTTTGTTTGACATTGCAGATACGACACAAAAGAAAATGATCATCGCATAAAGTGCCAACAGTGAAATCCCCCCGACAAAACCAAATTCCTCGGCCAGCGTCGTGAAAATGAAATCGGTGTGTTTTTCAGGCAGGAAGTTCAAACGGCTCTGCGTGCCTTGCATAAAGCCCCGCCCGGTCCAGCCGCCAGATCCAAGGGCAATTTTGGACTGGGTGATGTGATAGCCCGCCCCAAGGGGGTCATTTGCGGGGTCCAGAAACGTGTCGATCCGGCGATACTGATAGTCATTGATTAACTGCCATTCGGTGCCGCGGGTTACAAATACCGCATAGACCGCGGCGATACCCACGGCGATTACAGCCGCGAAATACAGCCAGTGAACCCCCGCCAGAAACATCATGATCCCGCCACCGGCTGTCATTAGAATTGCCGTGCCCAGATCTGGTTGTTTCAGCACCAGAAATGTTGGAACCAGAATCAAAACCACGGGCGGCAGGACCCATTGCGGGCGCGACACCTTGTCGAGGTCCAGCCAGTCGTAATAGGCAGCAAGGACCAGAACCAGGGATATTTTTGCGACTTCAGAAGGTTGCAAGCGCATGAAACCCAGATCAATCCATCGTTGGGCACCCATTCCGGTCACTCCGAAGAATTCAACCGCCAATAACAGCAGCAATGTCGCGCCATAGGCCATTCCCGCCATGTTGCGCCAAAACCAGATAGGAACCATTGCGATGGCAAGCATCACAAACATCCCTAAAACAAACCGCTTCATCTGCGGCTCGGCCCAGGGCGACATTGATCCGCCTGCGACCGAATAGAGCATCAGGAAGCCAAAGCAGGACACAGCCACCAACAGCACGATCAGCGCCCAGTTTAGGTGCAAAATTTTGCGAAAACCGCTGGGGACAGTCTGAACCCTGTATTCAAGATAACTCATGTGCGAATGCGCCCGTCCCGGGGCAGCGAAAATTCACGCAGGTTCAAATTTTCTCGCATCGACTGGATCGTCCCACGTTGGCTGCGGGGGTAGGCACTGAGTGGGGGCAATCCGCCAAACTGCGCCTGCAAAACGATGTCGCGCGCAATTGGCGCGGCTGCAGTCGATCCGCCGCCGCCATGTTCAACAACGACACAGCAGGAAATGCGCGGTGCACTGACGGGGGCAAATGCCACAAACAACGCGTGATCGCGCCGCTCCCACGGTAAATCCCGGTTGCGTGTCACGCCTCGCGCACGCTCGGCGGCGGTAATGTTGCGCACCTGACTGGTCCCGGTTTTGCCGGCCATCTGGTATCCGTCTGCCACGATGCGCGACCGATAGGCAGTGCCGCGCTGATAGTTGGATACCGAGGCCATCGCTTTGCGCACGGCCCGCAGGTTGTTTGGGTTAATATCCAGCGGCTCGCCGCCTTTGATTTCGGTCTCAACGCCATTCACTGTTTTGATCAGCCGTGGCAAGACGTTGCGCCCCGAGGCAATGCGCCCGGCCATCACGGCCAGTTGCAGGGGGGATGCCAGAACAAACCCCTGCCCAATGCCCGAATTCAGCGTGTCCCCGACCAGCCAGCCAATATCGCGATTGGCCCGCTTCCAGGCTTTGGTGGGCGTCAACCCTTCAGCAATTGCGGACATCGGCAGATCATGGCGGGTGCCAAGGCCAAGTTTGCGCGCCATTTCTGAAATTTTTTCGATCCCGACGCGTTCCGCGATTTCATAGAAATAGACGTCGCAGGATTGAAAAATACCTTTTTGCAAATTCACATGCCCGTGGCCACCGCGCCGCCAGCAATGAAACCGGCGATTGCCAAGCTGTTTGTAGCCACCGCAATAGACAGTTTCGTCTGTTGAAATCACGCCGGCTTCCAGCGCGGCAAGTGCTGTTACCATTTTGAACGTCGAGCCGGGCGGATAAGTGCCCTGAACGGATTTATCTGCGAGCGGGCGAAACGTATTCTCGGTCAATTCGCGATAATCGGGAACCGAAATGCCGCGCACAAATTTGTTGGGATCAAATGATGGCGACGAGCCGATAGCCAGCAAGTCGCCGTTATGTGTATCCATAACCACGGCCGCGCCGCTGACACCTTCCATTCGTGCCTGAACAAAGTTCTGTAACATGGCGTCAACGCTCAGTTGCAGATCTTGCCCGGCAATTCCGTCCTGGCGCTCAAGTTCACGCATCACGCGCCCTGCGGAATTGACCTCGATCCGCGATGTTCCGGCCCGCCCACGCAGGTTGGTTTCAAGTTTTGTTTCTATCCCGATTTTGCCAATTTGAAATTTAGGTATCTGCAGCAGCGGGTCGGGGTTTTTCAGCTTGCTCAAGTCATAGTCGCTGACCGGCCCGACATAACCCACCACATGTGAAAAATCCGAACCCAATGGATAGTGCCGTGACAAGCCAACTTCTGGTGTGACACCGGGCAGGGCTGGCGCGTTTACCGCCACGACCGTCAGATCTTTCCAGGCCAAACGGTCGGCAACAGTAACAGGCACAAAGGGGCTGCGGCGTTTCAGTTCTTTTGTGGCACGTTCCAATTCGTCGGCGTCAAGCTCGATCAGTTGCGCCAGCCGCGCGATCGTTGCGTCAACATCGCCAGCATCCTCGCGCACCACCACGATGCGGTAGTTTTGCTCATTTTCGGCAATAACTTCGCCGTTGCGATCAAATATCAAACCCCGATTGGGTGGGATCAGCCGAATGTTAATGCGGTTTTCTTCTGCAAGCATTCGGAACTGGTCGGCCTGATCGACCTGCATGAACCGCATGCGCAGGCCCAGAACACCCATAAATGCCAGCTGTGTTCCGCCCAGAAACATCGCCCGGCGAGATATTCGCCGCACGCTTTCATCGCTGTCTCTTGGTGTTCTTTTCATAACCGATGCCCAAGTTGATCGACTTCGCCTGGCGCGACTTTTCGAACGCCCAACACTCGGGCAGAAATCACGACGACCAAAGGGTAAACAAGGACCGTTGCCGATAGCAATAACAAGTCTTTTCCCAACCCGGGTTGGCCCACCACAAAGATTGCCAGTATCAGACGGTTGGCCAGGGTCATTGCAGCCATGACAACACTGACAAGGGCCCATTCAAACAAAAACGGCAGGTCGCGTGACAGGGTCGAACGTGACCTCAGGAATTCCAAGCCGATAAGTGCCAGCGCTGCCCATAGTCCGGGCGGGCGCATCAACAGCAAGTCAAAAACCAACAGAATAATGGCCAGCAACAGGGTCGGCACATAGTCACGCCGCCGCAGCACCCATGCGAAAGAAATCGCAACAATCCAGTCGGGGCCGGGCCATCTGCCTGCCGACAGGTCAAGCGGAACCAGTTTGGCAAACAACAGGAATGCGGCAATTGCGCAAAGCAGCGTCCAGTATGCCCAGCGCTGAGAGGTGACCGAATCAACCATCGCCAGCTTCGGCAACATTTTGTGCGGGCTCGGATGTTTCGGGGACCAGTAAGCCACCGGGGTCGGTAATGCGTTCGGTTGAATGGCTGCGCAGCACACGCAGAAATTCCAGCCGTTCGTAATCTGCCGACAGGCGCACTCGCAGACGCTGGTCCGGGCCAAGGGCGACTTGCCCAACCAGTAGGCCGGGCGGAAAAACTCCGCCATCGCCAGATGAAACTACTCGGTCGCCGGGACGTATCAGTTCCGGGCTTTCCAGAAATTCGACGGGCGGTCTGGCGGTGTTGTCGCCAACCAACAGAGCTTGCTGCCCCGAGGGTTGAATCGTCACCGGAATCCGGCTGTTGGAATCGGTTAGTAAAATCACCCGTGATGTATTTTTACCGACACCTGAAATCCGCCCAACCAACCCCAAGCCGTCGGTTGTGGCCCAGCCATCAACGATGCCGTCCCGCTCGCCAATATTCAAAATGACCGATTGTCGAAAAGGCGAGCCGCTGTCGGCCAGAACAAGACCCGTCACGAAGGTCAGCTTGGGGTCAAGCCGGACATTGTTCAGATCCAGCAGTTTTGCGTTCTTCTGTTCCAGTTGAAGAGCGGCTTCTTTCCAGGCCTTCATCTGCCGAAGTTCGCTGCGAAGCTCTTGATTTTGTTCGTATATTCTGGAATATGACTGAAAGTTGCTGACCATTGCGCCGAACTTTGTCACCGGGACCAACGCCCAATCAAATGAGGG
>JAHRVD010000082.1 GCA_019090845.1 Marinosulfonomonas sp. | reverse complement strand
TCAGACGTTTGACGTCTGGCACCGACATGCCGTTTTTGCGGCACAGGTCAGCACACTTCGCGCCAGCTTCATGCTCTCGCAAAATCTCAATTACCTGTTCGTCCGAAAATCTTGATCGTTTCATTGTCTGTCCTTTGGTTAGGCCAGACTCTAGTTCAAGGTCGAGGAAGTTACTCGTGGCAGGTCAAATTGTCTGAGTTTTGATCACTTCGTGCATCAAAAGAATATTACCTGTCCCGGCCCGAATTCTTACGATAACCGTTTCGCTCAAACACCCAAATGCCGCCGCAATACATTCGGGTCTTTTTTCAACCCCTCCGCATCGAGCGTTTCAAGGTTCCGGCCATTCTCAATAAAAACAACCCGGTCGGCGACAGCCATCACGGCTTCAATCCGTTGTTCCACAAGCAGAACCGCCACACCCTGCCGGCGCATCTGAACGATGACCTCTCGGATTGCTTCAATCATCGAGGGTTGAAGCCCCTCGGTCGGCTCGTCCAGCAACAGAACTTTTGGTTCCAGGCATAGCGCGCGCGCAGTTGCCAACATCTGTTGTTCGCCGCCAGAGAGTGTCTGTGCAGGTTGGTCCATCCGTTCGCGAAGACGCGGGAAAATGTCCAGAATCCGATCTAATACAAGGGGCGGGCTTTTGCGGGTCAGCATCCCAATTTCAAGGTTCTGCGCCACTGTAAGTTCTGAGAACAAACGCCGCCCCTGGGGTATATAGCCGATGCCCTGCCGGGCCACCTCATGGCCGGGCAGTTTTCCCAGATCGACGCCATCTAGCGTGATTTTTCCGGAACTCAGCGGCAATATTCCCATAATCGCTTTCATCGCCGTGGTTTTGCCGGCGCCATTGCGGCCAAGTAAACACACCACCTCACCGGAATTGACGCGTAACGACAATTCACGCAGGACCTGCGAAGGGCCATAGGCTACGTTGATGCTCTCAACACTCAGCATCAGCCTGTCCCCAGATAGGCGGCCTGAACATCCGCATTTTGGTGAATTTCCGCAGGGGTGCCTTCGGCCAGTATTTGGCCAAAATTCAAAACTGTTACCTGATCGGCAAGTTCCATGACGACGCTCATATTATGTTCGATAAGTAGGATTGTTGTCTCAGGTAAAAGCGAGCGGATCAGATCCTTGAATTGGGCAATTTCATTTTCGGCCAGCCCCTGTGTCGGTTCATCAAGGATCAAAAGCCGGGGTTGTTGTGCCAGCCCCATGGCAATTTCCAGCAAGCGCTGGTGGCCGTAACTTAGATCCCCGGCAATCTGATCTATGCGATCGGCCAGACCAACACGTGTCAGGGCGGCCAAAACTTCTGCCTGCACGGCTGCCTTGTCATGACCCAGCCGCCGCCGTGCAGCCAGAGCCACATTTTCCGTCAGGCTAAGGCGCGAAAAAACCGAGGTAATCTGAAATGTATAAGCTATGCCGGCTGCGACACGTTTGTGGGCGGCCAGTGCTGATATGTCCTGCCCACAAAAATGGACGCTGCCCGATGACGGTGGTATGCGGCCGATTAGCATGCTGACGAAGGTGGTTTTTCCCGCCCCGTTCGGGCCGATCAATGCGCGGATTTCGCCCGTAGGAAGTTCAAAATCCACTTCGCGCACCGCCTGAAGCCCGCCAAAATCACGTGACAGACCGCGGGTTGATAGGATCATTGTCATGGCAACCATCCCCAGACGCGGCGCCGGAATTCGCCCCCGATCCCTTGTGGCGCAAACAGGGTCAGCAAGACCAGAGCAACCCCGGCAATCAGCATGTAGGCGTTTGTTATACCTGACGACAGGTCAATCAGATAAAACATGAAAACCGCGCCCAGGAACGGGCCGATCACAGTGCCCATGCCCCCCAGCAAGACCCACAACAGCGGGAAAATTGAATACTGAACCGTAGCGAATGTTGCCCCGGCGTAGCCAAACAGCAGCCCGTAGGACGCACCTGCCGCAGCCGAGATCGTTCCCGAAGCCACGACTGCAGCCAATTTGTATAAAAAGACGTTGTAGCCGAGTAATTGTGCGCGTTCTTCGTTTTCGCGGATCGCCACAAAGACCCGTCCCACCGGGTGTCGAACCAGCCATAGCGCGGCAAACAGGCACAGGGCGAACAGGACCAGTGCAGCCAGATAGCGATTGTTGGCGTCACTCAGGTCGATGCCCCAAAGTATGCGTTCGGCCTGCTGGATGACAAAGCCTTCGTCGCCGCGTGTCCATTTGCCGAACAGGAGGATCGTTAAATATCCGGCTTGTGCAAACATCAGGGTGACGATCATGAATGCCACACCGGATGTGCGAAGCGCCAACGCCCCGATGGCCACCGAAACCAGCGCCCCGGCAGCAATTCCCATCATCAGGGCAGGGGCTGGCGAAAAGCCAAGGTGGCGAATAGACAGACCCATGCCATACATCCCGGCTGCGAAAAACAGCGCATGGCCAAGGCTTAACAAACCAGTGTAGCCAAGCAGGATATTGTAGCCAATGGCATAGCTTGCCAGCACCATCACCCGGGCAATGTTGCCGTGGTGGTAGGCCGGCAGGATAAAGTTCAGCGCAAGCAGCAGCGCGATAAGGCCGGTGTGCAGAAGAATGATTTTTCCATTTTCACTCATCGCGCACGCCCCCCGAACAGGCCTTGCGGTCGGAACACCAGCACCAGAGCCACCAGAATAGTTGCGATTATCTTGGCTAGGGTGGGCGAAAAGAACACCGAAATTATCCCGTCACTCAACCCGATCAAAAGAGCGGCAACGATGGTGCCGCCAAGGCTGCCCAGACCGCCTATAATCACGACAATGAAGGACAACAACAGAGCATCGCCGCCCATCAGATAATGGGCTTGCTGAATTGGCACGATCAGAACGCCAGCCAGCGCGGCGAGCGCCGCTCCAATGCCAAAAACCAGCGCATATATCCGCTCGACCGGTATGCCAAATGCCTGCGCGGTTTCGCTGTCCAATTGGGATGCCCGCATCAATAGGCCAATGCGGCTGCGTGTCATCATTAGTCGGATTCCCAGCAGGACTACCACGGCAGCAACGATCACAAACAGCTTGTAAGAGGTGATCGACAGGCCCCACGGCCAGAACACCTGCAGCCCGCCATCGGCCCATTCCAACCAAGGTATTGCAAGGCGCGTGTTGAATGGTGGCACCACCGGTCGGGCGTCGGCGCCATAGGTCATGAGCGTGACCTGTTGCATGATATAAAGCAGCCCGATCGTCGCTACGATGGTTCGCTCGGGATCATATTCGAGCCTTTTCAGGATGGTGATGTCTGCCAGCACAGCCAACGCACCGACGATCAATGGGGCGATTATCAAGGCGGCTACGAATGCCACAGCTGGTCCGCCGCCCACAAATGACGTAACCCACCAAGCAAACACTGCACCAAGCATGTATAATTCGCCATGCGCCACGTTCACAACCCGCATCACACCAAACACGAGGCTCAGGCCGGATGCCATTAACGCAAGAACGGCTGCCAGCACCGCACCTTCCAGTGTGGCCAGCATAAGATAGGGCCCGAAATCCATGAACTGCCTTTAAGAAGAAGGGCGCCGGACAACAAAGCCCGGCGTCATTTTTGTCATTTCCTGCCTAGAACGACTGTTTTGTATAGTCGACCTCGTCCGGATAAAGCGTATCCTCAATACCCGCTGTGTGCGCGAGGATCAGCTTTCCGTTGGTGACCTTCGTAATATATTGCTGGCCGAACACCTGATGGGTTTTGCCGTTAAACAGTTTGGCCCCTTGGGGGTGTGCGTTTGAGTGAGGAATATCTGTTATGGCTTCGACAGCTTCGATCAGTTTTGACCTGTCCTGTGGGCCAGCGTAGCCAGATGATTCCATTCCAGCCTTGATGATATTCAGGGTCTCCCAACACCCGAACATATGGGCATAGGTCGATATATCCTTGGAATCATTGACAGAAGCGCCATTTTCATCAACGCCAACTGCCGCACGGAAGTTTTTGTCATATTCAGATTGATCCGCTTGTGCGTAGCGTGGGTTACCTTCCCAAAAATAGGTTCCTTCCAGATATTCCAGGCCGGGGCTTGCCAGATCGACCGCTTCCAGACTGTCGATGAAGCCAAAAATTTCAGGGCGGGACGGGCCAAAGAACTCGCCCAGTTCCTTGACGAATGTCAGCACTGCCGGGCCAACCATGACATGGTAAATCACTTCGGTTTCGCGCGGAATTTTTGGGAAATACTTGGTAAATGACGTTTCCGCCGGCGGGATTGCGATCATTTGCACAACTTCGCCGCCCTGTGCCTCGATTGCCGCCGAGAAGTAATCTCGGTGATCATGGCCAAAGGCAAAATCCGGGAAGATCATCGTGACCTTTTTCCCAAGGTTGCTGGCAACGAATGGTGCCATCGCCTGCACCTGACTTTTCACATCAGTGATGCCGGGTTGCAGCGTATAGCGGTTAAGCATGCCTGAAGCGACGTGATGGCCTTCGGAAACTACAAAATAGGGTAGTTTCAATTCGCCCGCACGCGGGGCAGAACCAATAACCACGTGGCTGAACAGCGTCCCGAATGCGACATCGCATTTGTGCTGGGTCGCAAATTTCTCGACAACTTCAGCCCCGCGCTTTGGATCGGTTCCGTCATCTTCGGTGACCAGTTCGACCATGCGTCCGTTGATCCCGCCACCGGCATTGATCATCTTGACAGCCGCCTGACTGGTGCGGTCATACCAGCGACCATAAGAGGCGCCGATACCTGTTGCGTGTTTTTGAAATCCGATGCGAATTGGTTCGCTGGTCTGCGCGTTCGCGTAGCGGGCCCACATTGGAAGGGCAGCAGCACCGGCACCCACACCGAGCGTTTTAAGTGCAGAGCGGCGTGAAATAGGCGGTTTAGACTCTGACGTTTTTGACATGACATAGGTCCCTGTTGATGCGTTGGATTTAGTTGTTTTTTCTTTTCAGTCTGTATGCACACAAACGATTCGTCCAGTATTTTGACCCTACGTCAAACCCCGCGAGGCGAAGCCAAAAGCCACAGACCGAAAAAAGTGTAGGCCACCATGAAAATTGTAAGGGGTATCTGGCTGACGACTGCTTTCCTGTGCGAGCCGAACAGATTTAAAGCCAATACATGGGACAACAGGATCGCTACTACATGCCCCGCCACCACCGCTGCCGCCTGTGACAGCCAGATCACCCGCACCGTCGCGATTGTGTTGAAAAAACCGGTTGTCACCTGGATGGGTGGCAGATGTAACGTGTCCGCAAACATTCGCGCAACAAACTGGATTTCGACCAGAAAACTGGGCAGATAGTGGGCAAAGTGATAAGCGAGCGCAATCGGCAGGATCGCCGGTGCGAAGATGCAGAACGCTGACTGGAATTGCCTGTGCTGCCCGATAATCCGCACCCCCAGCCAAACAGCCAAGCCATAGATTAGCACCAGCATCGGAACCACCAGCACCAGCCCGATCAGGTTTTCGCCAACAACAGCCGTCCGGCCCGGAAATTCCAATGGGTTGATACCAATTTTCCCAAACCACCAAAACGTTTCGTTCAGGCCGTCAAAGCTGCCGATAGCCAGTGTGGCGATCATGAAGACCGCTAGGCTGGCCGCGGGTGCGGGACGGGTAAGCGTTTTCCAGCCGGTCAAACCGATGCGAAACCGCCCGGCGCAGGATCCCAAAGCTGCGATGCTGGCATAGTTGTTTAACAGCACGCTCAATCCCTCTGCCCGGCGTAGCCATTTTGGCCCAAAGACGACCATCCCTACGAAATGAAAGCTCCAGTATGTGGCGGTCATCAGGGCCAGTCCTTCCGGATCGGAAGGGGCGGGGTGTGCCAATAGAAACGCCGAAAATGCAAGGAAGCTGGCCAGTGCAGGCCAGTATCCCAAACCTGCCGGCAGCCTTGCCAACGGTTGCAATCGCAACAGGCGCACGACTGTATAAGGGCCGGTCCACGGGTTGAACCAATTCCAAAGATTGCCCAACAGCCCCTGAAGGATAACAAAAACGACCCAGAACAGGGTCCAAAAACCAAGCGGCAACGCGTTTCGGGTTGGGTCGTGTGGGCCCAGCAATCCGATCGCCAACAAAGCAAGCATAATCAGAAACGCCAGGCAGCTGGTCACGACCGCACCATTCTTGCGGCTACTTTTGCCAAAGGATGCAGGTCGGAAAATTCGCCGTGCTGAGTTGGGTGGCATTGCAACGATCACCAAAATCGTAAGCACCACAGCGGCCACGCCGCCAGCAACATAGAAATCGGTCGGCAGTAGTAAGACGAAGCCCTGTTCAGAAGCATGGGCATGTGCCATTTCAGCCGGGCCGATCAGCAACATGGCCAGCAATATCCGCCACCTGCCAACTGTTGCAAACCGACTTGACGCGCACTGCAGATGGCTCGTTGGGCGGTCAAAAGATGTCAGGCGAAATATCATCCTGTCAGGTTATTTTTTGCAGCAACCGCAGGAAATTCCGCCGCTCGCTTGTGCTCAACGGATCCAATGTATCAGATGAAATTGAAGCTCCTGTTCGGTGCAGCTCGTCGATCCGTGCCACACCGTTTTGTGTCAGTGAAATAAGTGTGCGGCGTTTATCTGTCTGGTCCGGGCGCAGCGTAACAAAGCCTTTCTTGTGCAAACGGTCCACGACCCCTTTGATCGTCGCCACGTCCATTGCGGTCAACCGCCCGAGACGATTTTGAGAGCATTCTCCGATCTCGGCCAACTTGATCACCGCAGCAAACTGGGTTGGTGTAAGGTCCGCCATACGTGCCTGAAAAATTGATGCGTGTCGCTGGCTTGCTCGCCGGAGGATGTGCCCGATCTGTTCGTCCAGACGATATTCTTCGTCCGTATCGGTGTCGGATCTGGATACCACATTTTGCATTACTGTCGTCCTGTTCAGTGCCGCCAGTTGGCCATAGGCGCGATTATCGAAGACCGTCTTTACCAGTCGCTTGGTCGCTGGTCAGGCCGCCAACCCGCGGCAGCGGACGGCCACTGTCGGTTACCGCGACGGCCACCAGAATTTCGTTGGCGCGCGGTGCATCGTTCAGGCGAACCTCGATCCCATCAAAATGCGACCGCACATAGGCAGCGTCTTTGTGCCCCAAAGGCACGTCCAACACTTGCCCCGGCCCGCCCATCTTTTTGGACGACGGCACCAGTGCTGCCCCTTTTTCAACCGCCACCCGCAATGGCCCGCCCAGTTTGGGGTGAAGGATTGCGGCTGCGTGCTCCAACTCGCCGTTTTCACCGACCATGGCTGCCTTGCCGTAACTTTCCGCCTCGGTTGGCGCGATCCCGAGTGCAGCCACACATTTGTCGCCCAGAAGACCGCCAAGTTCGGCTCCGATATCCATCAGGGGGCTAAGATCCTCGACAAATTTTCCCGCAAAAGGGTTGGCGATGACGGCGACGGCCACGGCTTTTCGCGTGGGCGGGGATATCGCCTTACCGATTTCAATGTGGGTTTCTTCAACCCAAACAGCAATCTTTCTGATCTTTGCACTCATCTCAGACCATCCTCACCTTTGATTTCTTCTGCCGCCAATCCGCCAGCACGATTGTGAATTCGCGGCCCGGTGGTCATCACCAGAACATAGGCCAGTTCGTCGGCCTTGGGCGCATCATTTATCCCAACTTCAATCGAGTCAAAATGACTACGCACATAGCTGGCGTTGATATGGGTCACAGGCACGTCCAGCCGGGCCCCGACACCCCCGACCTTTTTGGTCGAAGGCACAATCGCCTTGGCACCGCCCAATACCTCGCGCATCGCGTAACCACCGGGCGCATGCCAGAGCGCGCCATGTTCAAGCTCACCACCTGCACCAATAATCGCGCCTTTGCCGTAGCCTTCAACTCGCGAAGGATCGCCACCCAGCAGATCGACCAGACGGTGTGCCATATCAAGGCCTAAGGGTTTCAGGTCTTCCATGAAGGGGGCGATTTCGGCGGTGTAGTGATTTGCGAACGGGTTCCTGATGACGGCCATGATGGTGGCCCGCCTCAAGGGGGTGTCGGCGACAGGGCCACCTTCGTGATAAATTTCTTCGACGGCGGTTACGATTTTTCGAATCTCAATATCAGGCATGTTCTGTCACCCTTTTTGTTGCGTCGATGGCAGGAAATGCCAGCAGTCGGGATGCCCCTTGCAAAAACAAAGCGGCACCTGCGATCAACCCATCAGACTTCATCCGGGTCGCCACAGCGTGACCACGCGCTAGGGCCGTGTCCACGTCGGCGCGCGCCAATTGCGGGCAACTGGTCACGACCAGACGATCCCCCAAGTCGCTGTTTGGGTCAATCCGGCCAGCGGGCTGGCGCGTTATGGCAGGATGTTGTGGCAGATCAACCGCGTTGACGATCAGGGTTGCTGCGACATCCGCCAGCGCCGAGGTTCTGGCCAGCACTGTGACCGCATCAGCGATGCCCATCGTCATGCTCCGCCCGCCGCGCCCGCTGGTTGCAAGCCCGCGAACCGGGGCGTCAGCTTTCACCTCAACGCGTCCGTAATCGGTGCCGTCCAGTCCTGCCATTGCCATGCGAAAGGAATGACCTGCGTCCAGATGCAAAGCGATATCACCACCATTGTTGACATAGGCGCGCCTCATTGGGGTTGCGGCGCGCATCGCCGCCAGAACCTCATCAGCTACCGCGCCTGCAACGGCTGCCATAGGTGTAACAAAGGTTGCCGCCGCGTGCGGCACCGTGGCGCGATACATGCGCCCCGCAATGGACCCATGTGGCGGTTTCCGACCAGTTGCGCGGCGCAGGCTGGGCAGTTCATCGGCCAGTTCCTGTAAAATGGTTTCAAACCGCGCGGTCGCCGCTGCGAACGCTATGTCGCGGGCCGGGCCATCAACCCCGATCACCAGATCAATCGGCCCGTGGTTCAAATGCAACCGCCGCCCGTCCGGCAGTATGGCAGCCACCGGCCCGGTCATTTCCTATCCCTCGTCTTTGCAGACCAACGATAGTTGCTGGGCGCATTTGGGTCCGGTTGGCCTGCGGTCATTCCAACGGTGCGAATACCACTATTGAGCACCTCTTCAACCGGCTGAATATGGTCCATATGCCCACCCAACGCGCTGTAATCAGATCGGCGCAGTGTGAATTCAATCGGCGCGACCAGTGCGGGTGTTGGCACATATCCAAACGACATTGTCGGCATGTCCATCACATCCGCCATCACCGTAATTCCTCCACCGGGCCAGACATAAGCCTGCGCGCCGCCGCAAGATACGTAGGTCAGGGCATCCTTGACCGACTTCGTCAGCCGCACCGGGTTTTCCGTTACCCCTGCGCGCAACGAGCCGCCAGCACCCCCCATGAACAACACAGAACACAGCGATGGTTCGCAGTTTTCAGCAACGCGATGGGCAGAGTTCAGCAGCGGTGCCGATATTTTCGCGGAAACCGGTTTCAGGTCGTCATCAAGCTTGAAGTAGGCGTATTGTTCGCCCGTGGTCGAGATAAACAACAACCGCAGTCCCGGCCACGCGACCTTTGGGTCGGCGGGTTTCAGGATAGACAGAGGATCTTGGACATTGGTCCCGCCCCAGCCTGTGCCCGGCTCTGCCACCTGAAAATAGCGCCCGGGTGTCGAGCGGCGCCCTTTGATCTTGATGCCTGTCGCGGGCACCGACAGTTGTTTGCCAGCCTCATGTTCGGACAGAACGCCGGTGATGTGATCATCGACCACGATCACCTCATCCACGTGGGGTGCCCATTGCTTGGCAAACATCCCGATGGCTGCCGAGCCGCAGCCAACACGCATTAGCTTTTCGCGCTTGCCGTCGACGACAGGCGCATGTCCTGCCTGCACTACGACGGTTGCCCCATCGTCAACGGTCATCTCAACTGGCTCGCGATTGCACAAGCGCAGCAAGGCGTCACAGGTCACGCGGCCTTCTTTTTTGGAGCCTCCCGTCAGGTGTTCAACCCCGCCGAGCGATAACATTTTTGAACCATATTCGCTGGTCATCACATGGCCGATTGCTTCGCCATCAACCCGGACAATCGCGCTTTCATGTCCAATGTGACGGTCAGTGTCGATTTTCACTTTGACACCGCAATAGCTAAAGATGCCTTCGGTGACGACAGTGACCATGTCCACGTCTTCGACGATCTGGCTGACGATAAATGGCGCAGGTTTGTAGTCGGGATAGGTTGTGCCAGCACCGACGGCTGTTACGAACGGCCGGTTTCCCTGAATGATGTCACCGTCCCAATCCTGCGCGTCCGCGACCTCGCCAAGAAATTTGACAGTCTGGCCGCCAGCTTGGATCACCGTAAGCGGGTCAAGGCGGACAAGGTCGCCGGAATGGTTTGCATAACGATCACAGGCGCCGATTTTTCCCTCGGCAATGTAGCACATCACCGGACAGGCATCGCAGCGGATCTTTTCTGGCTTGGGCACATCAGCCATCAGTCAGCCCCTTTATCGCGGCACGCACCCTTGAAGGGGTGGCTGGCACGTGCCGGATGCGCGCGCCCGTCGCGTGGTAGATTGCGTTCAATATCGCCGGGGCGGTTGGAATAAGGACGTGTTCGCCCAAGCCTTTCGCACCATGAGGCCCGTGGGCATCAGGGACTTCAACAATCATAGTTTCCACCGGTGGCATATCGCCAATCG
>JAHRVD010000081.1 GCA_019090845.1 Marinosulfonomonas sp. | reverse complement strand
TGGGTTCGCTCGGCAGGATTCTCTATCGGGTTGCCGTGGCCTGAATAAAACACCCTGTCGCGGCGCTTGGCCAACCGCTCGGTCGAGGCCATGAACGCCGTCAGGTCGCCGTCTGGCGGCGATACCATCGATGGTGCCCAGCCCATAACGTGATCGCCTGAAAAAACCGCATCATTCCACTCAAAGCACAGGTGGTTGCCCAGGTGCCCGGGTGTCCATAGGGCCTTAAGCGACCAATCCTGTCCTGACACGACGTCCCCGTCGGCAAGTATCTCATCTGGGGCGAATTCGTGGTCAATTCCTTCGCTGCTATCGCTTAGACCCTTAGTCACCAGACGTTTCATCACGTCGCTGCGCCCGGCCTGACTGTCACCAAATGCATAGACGGGCGCGCCGGTGGCCGCCGCCAGAGGGCGTGAAAGGGGCGAGTGGTCTCTGTGCGAATGGGTCACCAGAATATGGCTGACAGTTTCGCCCGGTTTCAACGCGCCAAGCAGCGCATCCAGATGTTTTGGATCCTCTGGCCCGGGGTCCAGCACCGCCACGCGGCCTTCGCCCAGAATATAGCTGTTGGTGCCCCAATAAGTCATATGCGACGGGTTGGGCGCCAGAACGCGGCGCAGGCCGGGTTCAAGGGTAACAAGTGTTTCGGGGCGGTCGGGGTGCATAGTGTCTTCCTTGCGGTGGATTCTGGCGTTACCAATAGCGCATGAATTTTAACTGGCTCAAACGATATATGCCACGCGGCCTTTACGGGCGCGCAGCTCTGATCCTTCTGGTGCCGATCATTTCGCTGCAGGTGGTTGTATCACTGGTTTTTATCCAGCGCCACTATGAGGATGTTACACGCCAGATGACGCGCTCGTTGGCGTTGGAGCTGCAATTCCTGCTGGAAGAGGTGAACACATCGGGCAATCTGATTGAGGCAACAGCACGGGTTGCCCGGTTGGCTGATCCGTTGGATCTGGACGTTGAACTGGCCGTGGATACCAGCCCGCAGAACGATTCGCGCCAGTTTTACGATTTGTCGGGCAAAGTTGTGATAGAAACCTTGCGCGGGGAAATCGGCCCCGTCAGTGCGGTTGATGTGAAATCGGATTTCAGGCGTGTCAAACTATGGTTGGAAACCGAATTTGGCGAGGTCAGTGTTTTCCTTAAACGCAGTCGGGTCTCGGCGTCCAATCCACATCAGTTTCTGGTGCTGATGGTCTTTGTGGGCATTGTGATGACGCTGGTTGCGTTCATTTTCCTGCGCAATCAGTTGCGCCCGATCCGCTTGCTGGCGCGCGCGGCTCAGGCTTTCGGCAAAGGGCGGATCGAACCTTATCGGCCAGCCGGGGCGGTCGAGGTGCGCGCCGCGGGCAGTGCATTTCTGGACATGCGGGCCCGTATCGAACGCCAGATTGAGCAGCGGACCCTGATGCTTTCGGGCGTCAGCCATGATTTGCGCACACCCATTACCCGGCTCAAGCTGGGATTGTCGGTTTTGGACAGCGATGCTGATACCAAAGATCTGATGCTCGACATTGAAGATATGGAACGCCTGCTGGACGAGTTTCTGGCGTTTGCGCGCGGTGATGCGCTGGATGATCTGGCCGAGGTTGATCCGATCGCGCTGGCCCGTCAGGTCGCCGAAAAATTCAACCGAACCGGAGACGTGCTTTCGTTGTCCAATATTCAGGGAACCGGGCTGGCAATGATGCGGCCCCTGGCGGTGCAGCGTGCCTTGGAAAACCTGATTGGGAATGCCTTGCGCTATGGCGAAAAGGCAAGTCTGCAGGTCCATATTCTGGACCGCTCGGTCCGTTACACCATCGAGGATGACGGGCCGGGAATTGCGCCCGAGCAATACGAGGAAGCACTGAAACCTTTTGCGCGGCTGGATGCGTCACGCAATCAGAACAAGGGATCTGGCGTCGGGCTGGGCCTGTCAATCGCACAAGACATTGCGCGCAGGCACGGGGGGTCTTTGCGCCTTGGGAAAAGTGAAAAAATGGGCGGGCTGAAAGTGGATTTGATATTAGCGCGCTGATTGGGAAAAGGGCAGGTGGTAGGCCCGGTAGGACTCGAACCTACGACCAAAGCGTTATGAGCGCTCTGCTCTAACCAACTGAGCTACAGGCCCGCCTGAGACACTCACTAACAGACCCGGCGCGACGGTCAAGCGCCCGCTCGGGCAAAGGGGCGCGTGGACTCTGCGCGCGCCTTGGTTTATCGCATCGCGCAGGTAAACCGGGGGACGGCATGACGCAGGGCAAAAAAGGGCTGACATACGCGGCCGCTGGTGTGGATATCGACGCGGGTAACGCACTGGTCGATCGGATCAAACCGGCCGCGAAATCCACTGACAGGCCGGGCGTTATGGCCGGTTTGGGCGGCTTTGGTGGCCTGTTTGACCTGAAGGCCGCAGGGTTCAGTGACCCGGTTTTGGTGGCCGCAACGGACGGTGTCGGCACCAAACTGCGGATTGCTATTGATACCGGACTTGTTGACACGATCGGCATCGATCTGGTGGCCATGTGCGTTAATGATCTGGTGTGTCAGGGTGCCGAGCCGTTGTTTTTTCTTGATTATTTCGCCACAGGAAAACTGCAGATCGAGGATGCCACACGGATAATCACCGGCATCGCCGATGGCTGCAAGCGGTCTGGCTGCGCGCTGATTGGTGGCGAAACTGCCGAAATGCCGGGCATGTATCATGGTGGTGATTTCGATCTGGCTGGGTTTGCGGTTGGCGCCATGGAACGCGGCACAGCGCTGCCTG
>JAHRVD010000080.1 GCA_019090845.1 Marinosulfonomonas sp. | reverse complement strand
TGTTTCCGCCACTTGTGCTGATCGTTGCAGTTCTGGGTTCGATCCTTGGCGGTATCACCAACCCGACGCCTGCCGCAGCCCTTGGGGCAGGCGGTGCGATCATGCTGGCTGCCTATCGCAAGCTTTCGGATGAAAACGGCAAAAGCAAAATCGTTATCATGGCGGCTTTTGCGCTTGTTATCATGATCCTTGTGGGGATCAATTTTGATCTGCGGGTCGGGCGCGATGAAGTGATGTTTGAGGAATGGATCGCCTTCTTCGTGGCACAGGGTGCCTATCACTTTGCGATCTTTGGTATCCTTTATTCCTGTTGGGTGCTGCTGCGCACAAACATCCTGCCCCCGGTAGTGCGTGAAACGGCCAAGGTGACGAGCATGGTGTTCACCATCCTGATCGGCTCGCAGGTGCTGAACCTTGTGGTGATCTCTTTTGGTGGCGAGCATTACATTCAGGATTTCCTGCGCAGCTTTGATCGCGAGTGGGTAGTGTTCCTGATCGTGATGCTGGTGCTGTTCTTTCTTGGGTTCGTGCTCGATTTCCTTGAGATCATTTATATCGTTATCCCAATCGTTGGCCCGGTGATCTATGGCGGCACGATGGACCCCAAATGGGTGACGATCATGATTGCGGTGAACCTGCAAACTTCGTTCCTGACGCCGCCCTTTGGGTTCGCGCTGTTTTATCTGCGCGGCGTTGCGCCGCCCAGTGTGACCACTGCCCATATCTATCGTGGCGTCATACCGTTTGTGATAATTCAGGTTGTCGGTCTTGCGCTGCTTTGGATATTCCCGTCGGTTGTCACGATTGTGCCGTCGCTGATCGGGCACTAGGCCGGGCGCTTATTAAACTGAGCGCCCGCCATGTTGCGGGCGCATCAGATAAGCGGCATCGCCGGGGCGATACATCTGGCGTTTGGCGCGACCACGGGTTTTCAGATTTTTTGGATTTAAGGGATCAGCGTTTGATCGGGCGACCGTCCGGCAAGTCGATGCGTGCGACCTGTTCGGCAATCGGTGCCGTGGACAGGGGGTGGGTTTCGGGCGAATATCCATTTGGGCAGCCAAGGTTGTTCCATGCGCCACCCTGATACACTTCCAGCGCTGAAAACCGGGCCTTATAGCTCATCTTTGGGCTGCCGGGCACCCAATAGCCCAGATAGACATAGGGCAACCCGGCCTCTTGCGCGATGCGGATATGGTCAAGGATCACATAAGTGCCCAGACTGTCGCGTTTGCCGCTTGGGTCATAAAATGAATAGACCATCGACAGGCCGTCATCGAGCACATCCGTCAGGCAGACGGCGGCAAGCTCGGATGGGTCACCATTTTGGGCCGGTTCTTTATATTCGATGACGCGGCTGCGGATCGGGGTTTCCTCGATCATCGCGGCGAACTCAAAGATGTCCATGTCGGCCATGCCGCCATTTGCATGGCGGCCATCAAGGTAACTGCGAAACAGCGCGTATTGGTCCTCGGACGCCCAGGGTGCAGTTGCGTTGCGGATCAGCTCGCCGTTGCGTCGCGCGGTTCGGCGCTGGCTTTTGGAGGGCGCGAAATCCGCAACCCGGATGCGCGCCGAAAGGCAGGCCGAACATTCGGCGCAACTTGGGCGATAAAGCACGTTTTGGGAACGGCGAAAGCCCTGTTTGGACAGCGCGTCATTCAGCTTTGCGGCGTAGTCGCCCTGCAATGCAGTGAACAGCTTTCGCTCCATCCGGCCATCCAGATAGGGGCAGGGCTGGGGGGCCGTCACGTAAAACTGGGGCGCTATTGGCAGGGTGTGGCGCATGTGGTCCGTCTGTTGCTGGTTGATAACAGGTTAACAACCACATGGCGCGCCGCCAAGCCCCCCATTTATGGGGAGGTTAACGGGCTATGGGCGCAGCGATTTGTTAATCGCAGCCGTTCCAAGCAGGCTGTCGGTCAGCCCCTGCGCGCGGTTCGTTGTCAGCATCAGGATGATCGAGATTACCTGTGGGATGACCATCGACATCGACACAGTAAAGGCCAGCGTATGGATGATCGCCAGCGCCGGGCTTAGACGGTGACCTTCATGGGTGCGAAATTCAATCGACATCAACCGCATTCCCGGGGTGGCCGAAGCGCTGGCCAGCGATACGATCCGGTAAATCAGGCTGACGATCAGACCCAGAAGGCCCAGAAAAAACAACGCCAGAAAGCCAGTGAGCGGGATCAAAATAGCGCAGATCAGGGCGATCAGCACCGAGTCGATCACAAATGCCAGTAATCGTTTTGTCGGCACATCGGCGTAAAATTCGGCCTGCCGGACCGGGTCTGGAAGGCCCTGAGGCTGTTCATAAAATGCCATCTGAATGGTCCTGACTGATAATTAGGTAGCAGCCCCGCCCGGGGAAGTGGCAGGGCTGCTGGCCGCGTCGAGCTAGGCTGTGGTTTCAGCCTCGTCCGCGGGATTTGTTTGGCGCGCTTTGGTTGCGCGTTCGTCCATGAACTGGTCAAATTCTGCCTTGTCCTTGGATTCGCGCAGGCGCTGCAGGAAGTTTTCAAAGTTGCCCTGCTCCTCTTCCAGCCGACGAAGTGTGTCGGCCTTGTAGCTGTCAAAGGCCAGATTGCCCGACGTTTTGAATGCGCCGTGATAGTGGCGGGGACGGTTCATTTTGTTGCGCTTTGCGCAGGTGCCAGAAAACATGCGTTTGCTCCAGATCATATAGGCTAGAAGGGCGAGGCCAACGGGCCAGAAAAAGATAAAGCCGACAATCATTGCGGCCATCCATGCGCCTTTTCCACGTTCATCAAGCCAAGTTTCGGCCCGATTGGGCCATGCGGCGACGGTGCTCATTTAGTTCTCCACTGTTACGGTTCGTTTGCTATGTGAATACCTTTCACATTACATAGATTGGATGGCACGGGCTGCGGTTCAAGCCTTAATGTGAACTTTATTTACATTAATTTCTCTTTCGGAATAAAAACAGATACTTGGCCCGACAAAAATTCTACGAATTTTTTAGGCCCGGCCCCGCGCGGTTGCGCCCGGTTGACGCTCGTGCATTTGCGCCACAGGGTGCGGTAATGAGTTTTGCCAGCCAGATATCACGCAGCCCACGCCCTTACGATGCGGACCGTGGCGCAGAAATTCGCCAGTTGTTTGAAGGACAAGCACCCGAGGTGCTGGACCTGCTGGCGGGCACGGCCGGCTGCAGCCCCTATCTGAAATCACTGATGGAGCGGGATGCCGACTGGTTGCGCGCGTCGCTTGCGGCGGGCATCGAGCCCGCCTTGCGCGGCG
>JAHRVD010000079.1 GCA_019090845.1 Marinosulfonomonas sp. | reverse complement strand
TCGCTGCCTGAAAGCGAATGGAAACCGCTGATCCTGACGTCGACCTATGTAGTGGTGATATTCTCGATCATCGTGCAGGGGCTGACAATTGCACCACTGGCCAGCCGTTTGGGGCGCGAACCGGAACTGCATTAGTATTTTGCAAAAATTTGTTCCGTCATCGGTAGCTTTGGGTTAGGAACGTCGGACCAGACGGGGTGGAAATGACCGACACGATACTAAAGAAATGCGAAGCAAAGGGATTGCGCATGACCGGGCAACGCCGGGTTATTGCCGGCGTTCTGGAAACCGCGCATCGCGATCACCCGGATGTCGAGGCACTCTATGCCAAAGTCACCGAAATTGATCCCCGAATTTCTATCGCCACCGTCTATCGCACCGTCAAACTGCTGGAAGAATCCGGTATTCTGATCCGCAACGAATTTGCCGACGGCCGTGCCCGCTATGAAACGGCCGATCGCGAACACCACGATCACTTGATTGACCTGAGCACCGGCAAGGTCATTGAATTTTGCGAACCCGAGATTGAGGCGCTGCAGGAAAAACTGGTCAAAAAGCTGGGCTACAAGATCCGCTTTCACCGGCTGGAAATTTACGCCGATCCGATAGATTCCAACAAAACCGACTGAACCGGGCCCTTTTGCGCCTTTCCCTTTGGGCCTGAAAGCGTTATCCAGCGCCCGAATTATTCCCCACCAAAAGGACCCCCCATGTCAGTTATCATCGACATCATTGGCCGTGAAATTCTTGACAGCCGGGGGAACCCCACGGTCGAAGTCGACGTAATCCTAGAGGATGGCACGATGGGGCGCGCCGCCGTGCCCTCTGGCGCATCAACCGGTGCCCATGAGGCTGTGGAAAAACGCGACGGCGACAAATCGCGCTATCTGGGCAAAGGCGTGCTTGGCGCGGTTGACGCGGTGAACGGCGAGCTTGCCGACGGGCTGGTCGGCTATGACGCGACCGAGCAAGAAGAAATCGACGCCCTGATGATCGAAATCGACGGCACCGAAAACAAGGGCCGCCTTGGCGCCAATTCAATTCTGGGCGTGTCACTGGCGGTGGCCAAAGCGGCAGCTGATTTTTCGGCCCTGCCGCTTTATCGCTATGTTGGTGGCTCGGCTGCGCGGGTGCTGCCGGTGCCGATGATGAACATCATCAATGGCGGCGAACACGCCGATAACCCGATCGACATTCAGGAATTCATGATCATGCCGGTAAGCGCTGGCAATATCCGTGAAGCGGTGCGCATGGGTACCGAAGTTTTCCACACCCTCAAAAAAGAGCTGTCGGATGCAGGTCACAATACCAGTGTCGGCGACGAAGGCGGTTTTGCCCCGAACCTTTCAAGCAGCCGCGACGCGCTGGATTTCATTCTGAAATCGATTGAAAAGGCAGGCTATAAGCCGGGCGAAGACATCCACCTTGCACTTGATTGCGCCGCGTCCGAATATTTCAAAGATGGCCGTTATGAACTGGCGGGCGAAGGCAAATCGCTGACATCAGGCGAGAACGTCGATTATCTGGCAGCGCTGGTGGCTGATTATCCGATCATCAGCATCGAAGACGGCATGGACGAGGACGACTGGGACGGCTGGAAGGCTTTGACCGACCGGCTGGGCGACAAGATCCAGCTTGTGGGCGACGATCTGTTTGTCACCAACCCGGCGCGGCTGGCAGAAGGCATCAAACGCGGCTCGGCCAATTCGATGTTGGTCAAGGTCAACCAGATCGGCACCCTGTCAGAAACTTTGCGCGCGGTTGAAATGGCGCATCGGGCCGGGTTCACCAATGTGATGTCGCACCGCTCTGGCGAGACAGAGGACGCCACCATCGCCGACCTTGCCGTGGCCACCAACTGTGGTCAGATAAAAACCGGCTCGCTCAGCCGCTCGGACCGGTTAGCAAAATATAACCAGTTGATCCGCATCGAGGAAATGCTGGGCGAAAGCGCTGAATACGCCGGGCGCTCGGTGCTGCGTTAACAGTCGCACGCCTTAGTCTGCGGCTTCGATCTTATCCTGCGTCATGGTGTCAAAATCGCTGGAATCATGGCGTTCACGCAGCTGTTCTTCCAGCGGCCCGAAACTGCGATTAACCATGCGTCCGCGTTTCACGGCAGGCCGCGCAGCAATCTGTTTGGCCCATCTGTCCACGTGCTTGTATGACTTTACATCAAGGAACTCTGCCGCCTCATAGATTGTGCCCGTCACCAGCACCCCATACCAAGGCCAGATCGCCATATCTGCGATTGTATAGTCGTCACCGCAAATAAATTTCCGTTCAGCCAGATTGCGATCCAACACATCCAATTGACGCTTGACCTCCATCGCATAGCGGTTGATCGCATATTCAATCTTGGTCGGTGCATAGGCATAAAAATGCCCAAAGCCGCCGCCCAGAAACGGCGCGCTGCCCATCTGCCAGAACAACCACGACAAACATTCGGCACGACCCGCAGGATCAGTTGGAAGGAAGGCATCAAATTTCTCGGCCAGATAAAACAGGATCGCACCGGATTCAAAAATTCGGATCGGTTCAGGGCCGCTGCGATCCACCATCGCAGGAATTTTGGAATTTGGGTTAATGTCAACAAACCCGCTGGAAAACTGGTCGCCCTCGCCGATGTTGATCAGATAGGCGTCATACTCAGCCCCCGCGTGCCCGAGCGCCAGCAACTCTTCCAGCAATATCGTGACCTTCACACCATTGGGTGTCGCCAGCGAATGAAGTTGCAGCGGGTGTGCGCCCACGGGCAAGGTTTTATCGTGGGTTGGACCGGCAATGGGGCGATTGGTCTTAGCAAACTGGCCGCCGTTTTCAGCGTCCCATTTCCAGACTTTGGGGGGCGTATATTCGTTGGCATCGCTCATCTGACGGGCTCATTTAATAGTTGTTTCGGTTCCCGAACGATTATCGCACCAAAACCCGACTGACAACGCTCTGCCCGTCCCCCTATTTTGCGCGCCACTGTTGAATTGAGCACGCCACCCGATAAACTGCGCCGATGACCCCAGATCAGATCATCGCCCTGCTAAATCTAGCCCCGCACCCGGAAGGCGGATGGTATCGCCAGACATGGGTGGCAGATGGGGCCGGCCGTGCAGCGGGAACCTGCATCTATTTCCTGCTGAAAGCCGGTGAAATCAGCCATTGGCACCACATCGATGCCGCCGAGGTCTGGCATTATTACAACGGTGCGCCTTTGCGGTTAAACATCGCCCCAAATGCCGCAGGGCCAAAGCAAACCCATACCCTTGGCCCCGATCTGAACGCAGGCCAGAGCCCGCAGATCATCGTTCCGCCCAACCATTGGCAATCGGCCCAATCCACCGGTGATTATACCTTGGTCGGTTGCACCGTCTCGCCGGGGTTTCAGTTTGAAACCTTCACACTTGCGCCACCGGGTTTTGATATTTCCTGAACCGCGCGTCAGTCGGGTGCGCAGCACCACCAGATATCTAATGCAGCCGCAGGCTGCTCTGCTGGATCACCCTATCCCAGTGCGCGCAATCGCTTGATCAGGCTGGATGTATCCCATCGCGCCCCGCCCAGATTTTGCACATCTTTGTAAAACT
>JAHRVD010000078.1 GCA_019090845.1 Marinosulfonomonas sp. | reverse complement strand
GATCCAGATAGCTTTCTACCAAAAGCGCAATCGTTTCGCTGTCGGTTTCTGTCTGACACTCATAGCCTTTGGCCGACAGGTCCTCGCGCAGTTCGCGAAAGTTTTCGATAATGCCATTATGTACAACCGCGACTGGCCCGGCGCGATGAGGATGCGCGTTGCCGACACTGGGCCCCCCGTGGGTCGCCCATCTGGTATGGCCGATCCCGGCTTTGCCGGAAAGCGGGTCATGCACCAGCAAATCAGACAGGTTCGCCAGCTTGCCAACCGCGCGCCTGCGCCCGAGCGTTTCATCGGCGTCCACCGTCGCGATCCCGGCGCTGTCATAACCGCGGTATTCCAGCCGTTTCAGCGCCTCGACAAGGATCGGGGCGGCTTCGTGATCTGACAAAATACCTACAATACCGCACATTTTATTGGCCTTTATCCCGTGCAGCCTTGGCTGCCTTTAACTTTTCGAACAATTTGCGCGCAACGCCGGCCTTTGTCTGAAATTCTGGCCGCGATATCGCCAGCGCCCCATCGGGCACGTCCCCGGTGACCACAGTTCCGGTGGCCGTCATCGCTTCATCGCCCAATTTTACCGGTGCGATGAACATCGTAGCAGAGCCGACAAAAGCGCGCGCGCCGATCTCGGTTCGGTGCTTCATGACGCCATCGTAATTGCAGGTAATCGTGCCCGCACCGATATTGGTGCCATCGCCAACGCTTGCGTCGCCGATATAGGACAGATGATTAACCTTGGTACCTTCGCCGATCTGGGAATTCTTGATCTCAACGAAATTGCCGATATGGGCATCATTTGCCAGTTCCGCGCCGGGGCGCAGGCGTGCATAGGGGCCAACGATTGCGCCAGAGCCTACATGGCAGCCCTCAAGATGCGAAAAACTGCGGATGGTAGCCCCGGTTTCGACGGTCACACCGGGCCCGAAAACCACGTTTGGTTCGATGATGGTGTCGCGCCCGATCACCGTGTCGAGTGCGAAGAATACCATTTCAGGTGCCACCAGTGTGACGCCATTTTCCTGCGCGTCACTGCGGGCGCGGGCCTGAAAAACGGCCTCGGCGTGGGCCAGATCGGCCCGGCTGTTGACGCCAAGTGTCTCGGCCTCATCACAGGTAATCGCTGTGGCGCTTTGCCCGGTTTTGGCGGCGGCGGCAACGATGTCGGTCAGATAGTATTCACCGTTGGCGTTGTCGTTGCCAATTGTATCAAGAAGCGCAAATAAATTTGCGCCAGAGGTCATTTTTACACCGCTATTACAAAATGTTACGGCAAGTTCCGCGTCGTCGGCATCCTTGGCCTCGACGATGGCATTCAGGTTTTTGCCATCCATAATCAGGCGACCATAGCGCCCCGGATCGGCGGCCTCAAACCCCAACACGACGACATCAAATTCTGCGCGCGCATCGACCATGGCCTGCAATGTTTCGGGGCGTATGAACGGTGTGTCGCCATAAAGCACAACAACGTCGCCGTCAAAATCCTCCAGCACCTCGCGCGCGGCCTTCACGGCATGGCCGGTGCCCAACTGTTCGCCTTGAACGACAATCTCAATATCCGGGTCATAAGCGCGCGCAGCGGCGCTGACCGCTTCGGCCCCATGCCCAACAACCAAAACGCGTCGATCAGCATCCAGCGCGCGCCCGGCCTCAAGCGCATGCACAAACATCGGCGCGCCACCGATCTGGTGCAGCACCTTGGGCAGGTCCGAATTCATTCGCGTGCCTTGCCCGGCGGCAAGAATAATTAGCGCAACTGGCATGTTATGATCTTTTCTCTGTGTTTGGCTCGTTTTAACCCTTGATTCACGCGCGGCAAGGCGCAAGGGATCAATTGTCCTTACGCATCGTTACAAAATATCAGCAAATAACCGCCTAGGAGAATTTATGCGCACTGTCATTTTTGATCTGGACGGAACGCTCGCCGATACATCGCAGGATCTAATCAACGCTGCAAATATGTGCTTTCAAGGGCTGGGGTTGGGCGATTTGTTGAACGTTAAAACCGATCAAAAGGTGGCGATGATGGGCGGTGGCCGGGCGATGTTACAGCTTGGGTTTGAGCGGGCCAATTTGACCGGTATTCCTGAAAGGATTGAGGATAGTTACCAAGCGTTTTTAAGGCGTTACGGCGAAAATATTGATGTGCACACACGGCTTTACCCCGGTGCCGACAGCGCAATAAAGGCGCTTGGAAATGCCGGTTACGCCGTCGGGGTCTGCACCAATAAACCAGAAGTTTTTGCGCAGGATTTGCTGGTGCGCCTTGGTGTGCGCTCGCTGTTTGGCTCGCTGGTCGGTGCGGATACCTTGCCGGTTCGCAAACCCGACCCGCTGCCCATGCACGAAGCGGTCCGGCGCGCGGGCGGAGATGTGAAGAAATCCATCCTTGTCGGCGATTCTCCTACCGACAGAGACACCGCGCGGGCCGCAGGTGTGAAATCGCTGCTGGTCACATTCGGGCCGGATGGCGGCAATGTTGCGCAATTGCGCCCGGATGCGTTGCTGGACGATTACGGCGATCTGGGCGATGTTGTTGCCCGTCTGATTGGCTAAACTGGCCCTCGGAGGACCCATGTCAGAGACATTCAAAGGCAGTTTTACTCAGCAAGAGCCGATCAGCGATGCTGCGATTGAAGCGGCGGTAAATGTGCTGCGCCATGGCCGTTTGCATCGCTATAATGTGGACAGGGATGAGGCGGGCGAGGTCGCCCTGCTGGAACAGGAATTCGCCGCCTTTGTGGGGGTGAAATACTGTTTGGCGGTCGCGTCGGGCGGCTATGCGCTGGCCTGCGCTCTGCGCGCGCACGGGGTGAAGCCCGGCGACCCGGTTCTGACCAACGCCTTCACTTTGGCGCCGGTGCCGGGTGCGATTGCTTCGCTTGGGGCGGTGCCGGTTTTTGTCGAAACCAATGCCGCGCTAGGCCTTGATTTTGAACATCTGGAAACGAAAATCTGGGCCTCTGGCGCCAAAACCCTGCTGCTGTCGCACATGCGCGGGCATCAGCCGGATATGGACAAGGTGCTGGCGATTTGCGCAGCCCATCAGGTTCAACTGATCGAGGATTGCGCCCACACCATGGGGGGCAGTTGGGGTGGTAAGCCATCGGGAAGCCATGGGCTATCCGCTTGTTTTTCCACACAAACCTATAAGCATCTGAATTCCGGTGAGGGCGGATTGTTCGTAACAAACGACGCCGACATAGCCGCCCGAGCCGTTCTGCTGTCGGGCAGCTACATGCTGTTTGATCGTCATCTCGCTGCCCCCGGACGGGAACATTTTGCCGCGATCACTGGCGATGTGCCCAATATTTCGGGCCGCATGGACAATCTGCGTGCAGCGATCCTGCGCCCGCAACTTGCCGACCTTGGCGCGCAGGTGTCGCGCTGGTCTGCGCTGCACAAAGCAGTATCGCAGGGCCTAAGGGACACGCCGGGACTGGCGCTGATAACACCCGATCCCGGCGCGGTGCGGGTTGGTTCTTCGTTTCAGTTTCTGCTGTCAGACTGGCGGGCGGACAATGTGCAGGCGGTTGTTGCGCGATGCGGGGCGCGCGGGGTCGAGCTAAAGTGGTTCGGGGCGGATCAGGCGGCTGGCTATACGTCGCGCTATGATCATTGGGCTTACGCCAACCCGCCGCACTTACCGATGACCGACAAAGTGCTGGCCGGGCTTGTCGATATGCGCCTGCCGCTGACCTTTTGCGCCGATGACGCCCGACAAATCGCGCGGATCATTCGCGCCGAGGTGGGGGCCGTTTTTCAGCAAGGCGACGCTGAACGCTGACCAAATATTGAACTGATGTTGACCGGGACTAGCGAAATCCGTTACTAAATGAACAATTGTTCAATAACTTGCGGGGATCAGCCGATGTTTAACGCCACAATGCGCTTTGATTTAGGCGAAGACGTTAACGCGTTGCGCGAAATGGTGCATAAATGGGCGCAGGAACGCGTGGCGCCGATTGCCGCTGAGGTTGATACCAGCAATGTATTCCCGCCCGAACTTTGGGCCGAAATGGGTGAAATGGGGCTGCTTGGCATAACCGTGGCCGAAGGTTATGGCGGCGTGGACATGGGCTATCTGGCGCATGTCATCGCGGTCGAGGAAATTGCCCGTGCTTCAGCCAGTGTCAGCCTGTCTTACGGTGCGCATTCAAACCTTTGCGTCAATCAAATCAGCCTGAACGGTTCGCCCGAGCAAAAGGAACGCTATTTGCCCGGACTTGTGTCGGGCAAAAATGTCGGTGCCCTTGCGATGTCCGAGGTCGGGGCGGGGTCGGACGTGGTTTCGATGAAGCTCAGGGCGGAAAAACGCAATGACCGCTATGTTCTGAACGGCAACAAATACTGGATCACCAACGGTCCGGACGCCGATACGCTGGTGGTTTACGCCAAGACCGACCCGGATGCGGGCAGCCGTGGTATGACCGCCTTTATTGTCGAAAAATCCATGCAGGGGTTTTCCACCTCGAAGCATTTTGACAAGCTGGGGATGCGCGGCTCGAACACGGCTGAACTGATCTTTGAAGATGTCGAAGTGCCGTTTGAAAACGTGCTGGGCCAAGAGGGGCGCGGGGTGGCCGTTCTGATGAGCGGGCTGGATTATGAACGTGTCGTCCTGTCGGGCATTGGCACCGGCATCATGGCCGCCTGTCTGGACGAAGTTATGCCCTATCTGGCAGAGCGCAAACAATTCGGACAACCCATTGGAAACTTTCAGTTAATGCAGGGAAAAATTGCGGATATGTACACCGCTATGAATTCTGCCCGGGCGTATGTGTATGAGGTCGCGCGCGCTTGTGACCGGGGCGAAGTAACCCGTCAGGATGCATCGGCTTGTGTGCTTTATGCGTCCGAAGAGGCAATGAAACAGTCCCATCAGGCGGTGCAGGCCATGGGCGGGGCCGGGTACATGAATGACAGTGCTGTCAGCCGGCTTTTCCGCGACGCCAAGCTGATGGAAATCGGGGCCGGAACCAGCGAAATCCGCCGGATGCTGATCGGGCGGGAAATGATGGGGGCGATGTAGTGGCCCGAATTTTTCTGGCCGTTATAGCGTCGCTTTTTGTATCGGCAGCAGCGGCGCAGGCCAACAAAGAGATGATCATGAACATCGAGTCCTGTGTCTATGAGGCTCCGGATGGTGAGGAGCTTCAACGATGTCGGAATTTCCCCGCCAATGCGTGCATGGAAAAGCCCGGTGGCAGCAGTACCCGGGGAATGGTCGCCTGTCTGAACGAAGAGCGGGCCGCGTGGGATTTTCTGCTGAACGCCTATTATCAAGAGCTAAAACAAAAATCCGCCGCCGATGACGCGGTTGGGCAGGGGCCGTTTGCACGCGTCCCTTCGCTGCGGGATGCGCAGCGGGCGTGGATCGCGTTTCGCGACGCCGATTGTAAATTGGCTTACGCGCTGGCGGGCGAAGGGTCCATTCGCCAGATCGCCGGGGCGGATTGCTTGTTGGGGCATACGGCGGCGCGCTCTGTCGCTTTGCTTGGTATGCTGGACATCCAGATGGGATCAGACTGATGAAGCTGAATTCAAATTTTATCGCGTCTTCGGATGACGCCAAATCCAACCGGGCGGCCCACCTGCAAGCCATTGATGTTGTGGCAAAAGCCGCCACATCTGCGGCATTGGGGGGCAACGAAAAATCCCGTGCCCGCCATAGCGCGCGCGGCAAAATGCTGCCGCGTGAACGGGTGGCCAATCTGCTTGATCCGGGCAGTCCGTTCCTTGAAACCGGCGCGACGGCTGCGCATGGCATGTATGACGGCGCGGCCCCAGGTGCAGGCGTTATCACCGGTATTGGCCGGGTGCATGGGCAGGACGTGATGGTCGTGTGCAACGATGCCACCGTTAAGGGCGGCACGTATTACCCGATGACCGTCAAAAAGCACCTGCGCGCGCAGGAAATTGCGCAGGAATGCCATCTGCCTTGTGTCTATCTGGTCGATAGCGGTGGTGCCAACCTGCCCAATCAGGACGAGGTTTTTGCCGACCGCGATCATTTCGGCCGGATTTTCTATAATCAGGCAAATATGAGCGCCCTTGGCATCCCGCAGATCGCCGTTGTCATGGGATCTTGCACGGCTGGTGGGGCTTATGTTCCGGCGATGTCGGATGTGTCGATTATCGTGAAAGAACAAGGCACTATCTTTCTGGCCGGGCCACCTTTGGTTAAGGCTGCTACCGGCGAGGTTGTAACGGCCGAGGATCTTGGCGGGGGCGATGTGCACACGCGCCTGTCCGGTGTTGCCGATTATCTGGCCGAGGATGATGCCCACGCGCTGGCGCTGGCCCGCCGGGCGGTGCTGGGGTTGAACCGGTCGCGTCCGAAAACGGTTGAATATCAATCGGTTGAAGAGCCTGCCTATGACCCGCAGGAACTGCTGGGCGTGGTGCCGCCTGACTTGCGCACGCCCTATGATATCCGCGAGGTGATCGCCCGGGTTGTCGACGGCTCGCGGTTCGACGAATTCAAGGCGCGGTACGGCGAAACGTTGGTGACCGGATTTGCCCATGTAAAAGGCTGCCCGGTGGGCATTATTGCCAACAACGGCGTGCTGTTTTCTGAAAGTGCGCAAAAGGGTGCGCATTTTGTCGAACTTTGCTCGCAACGGTCTATCCCATTGGTATTTTTGCAAAATATCACAGGCTTTATGGTCGGGCGTAAATACGAAAACGAAGGGATCGCGCGCCACGGCGCCAAGCTGGTAACAGCCGTTGCCACAACGAAGGTGCCTAAGGTGACGCTAATTGTTGGCGGCTCTTTTGGCGCTGGAAACTATGGCATGTCCGGGCGCGCCTATCAGCCTCGTTTTTTGTGGTCATGGCCAAATTCGCGCATATCGGTGATGGGCGGGCCACAGGCGGCGGGCGTGCTGGCGACGGTGAAACGCGATGCAATCGAGCGCGGTGGCGGCAGTTGGTCGGCCGAAGAAGAGGCCGAATTCAAGCGCCCGACGCTGGAGATGTTCGAGGAACAAAGCCATCCGCTTTATGCTTCGGCGCGGATGTGGGACGATGGTGTGATCGACCCGCGAAAAACCCGCGATGTTCTTAGCCTTAGTCTGACCGCGGCGCTGAATGCGCCGATCCAAGAGACACGCTTTGGCGTGTTCCGGATGTAAGATGGCTTTCCTGGAAAAGGAATGTGCCATGTATCGCATTGAATTAATTGTCAAAATGCACGGGGGAACCTGATGTTTAACAAAATCCTAATTGCAAATCGTGGGGAAATCGCCTGTCGGGTGATTGAAACCGCGCGTCGTCT
>JAHRVD010000077.1 GCA_019090845.1 Marinosulfonomonas sp. | reverse complement strand
TGGGCATCGCAGTTCTGGCATCTGTTTCCAGCGGCACAACTAGCCTGGCAGACAAGATCAGCTCGAACCTGTCGGCTCAGACTATCACAACTTACTAAGTTGTTCTGACCAAATAAAAAGGCCGCGCCCCGAAACGGGCGCGGCCTTTCTTTTTGCGCAACCGAAAAAGCATTAACCAAGAATCGTAAACAGTCCGTTTACATTTTCGGTTGGGTTATCAACATTTAGCCGCATTCCTGCCGCAACTTCGAACCACAACAAAATGAGAAATATAGAGACAAAGTTCATTCGTAATCCATTGGGGATGGGTTGGTTATGTGAGGGAATAAAATGTTTTCGAATCTTGTTCGGTTTACAAAAGATGAAGACGGCGCGGTCACGGTTGATTGGGTCGTTCTGACCGGTGCGATTGTTGGTCTGGGCCTTGCGGTTATCGGAACCGTCGGCAGCGGCGCGCTGGATTATTCGTCAGGCATCGGTGCGCATTTGACTGCCGCGGCTGTAACCACATACTAAACTCTTGGGGTGAGCAACCTTACTCGTGCGGGTTTTCCACCCAAGACGATTAATTCCATTCCTGAGACAATCTTTGTCCCATGTTCTGCCTTAATTGCATGCCAAAAGGTTTGCAGGTGAAAATATTGGCTGAATGCAGGCTCGATGAGCTGGCGTTACAGGCAAGAATTGAGAGGGCAAAAAATGCGGCTTATTTTTGGACTAGTTTTAGTATTGGGCATGGCGCTTGCGGGTTTCGCAGTCTACATGGCCAAGGACTATATTAATGCGTATCAGGCCGAGCTGGCCACAGAACGCGCGGCGCGGGCGCAGATGGTTGAAACCATTGCGGTCTATGTTTCCCAAAAACCCCTTCGCTACGGTGAAAAGCTGAACCTGGACGATATCAGGACGGTTCGCTGGCCAGTTGACGCGATTCCCGAAGGTGCTTTAGCACCGAGGAAGAGTTGTTTCCAAAAGGAACTGACATCCCGCGAACCGTTATTCGGGCGATGGAAAAAGACGAAGCCATTCTGGCCGTCAAGGTAACCGGCCCCGGCGAAGACGCCGGAGTGTCATCGCGACTTGCCAAGGGCATGCGCGCATTTGCAATCAAAGTTGACGTGTCGTCCGGTGTTTCGGGCTTTTTGCGCCCCGGTGACCGCGTGGACATCTATTGGACCGGTCAGGCAACCAACGCAAACGGCGATCGTCTTGGCGATCTAACCAAACTTATCCAGACCACCGTCAGATTGCTGGCTATCGACCAGACAGCCGACGGCGAACGGAACAAAGCGTCGATTGCACGCACCGTCACTGTAGAGGCAACGCCTTTGCAGGTCGCCTCGCTTGCTCAGGCTCAGGCGACCGGACGTTTGTCTCTGGCGCTTGTCGGGGCCGAGGATGACGAAGTCATCGGCGCGGTAGAAGTTGACCGCAATGACCTTCTGGGCGTTCAGGAACGTCAAGTCGTCGTGGTCGAAGCTCCGGAAGTCTGTTCGGTCAAAACGCGGCGCGGCGCAGAGATGTCGTCACCGAAATCGCCTGCACCGAAGAAAACTAGGCAACCGGCGGCGGGCTATATCTGGCCCGCCGCACTAGTTTTCCGCAATATCTGGTGTCAGTGTTGCGACTTATCCACATAAACAATGCAACCCAAACGTTTGATTCTTGCTATTAATTGCAGTTTGAATCATGTTGCTTCCAAACGGGCGATTTAAATGACCCGTAACGAGGCGTGATCGGAGAGGCAGGTCACATGAAAATTGATAGATTCCTGAAAGCCACATTGCTGGGCTTTACACTAACGCTTTCAACGGCACCGACAGGTTCCGCTGAAACACTCAGAATAATGCAAGGACAGGCGTCCAGTGCGCTCAGCGTGGCGATGAACCGCGCTGTTGTGGTAGAGGCAGACAAACCTTTCGCAGAGGTTTCGATTGCCAATCCGGCCATTGCAGATATTTCGACACTATCAGAACGCAACCTTTACGTTCTTGGTAAGGCCCCCGGGCGCACCACACTAACGTTGCTTGGGCCTGATGGCAGTCTGATAACAAATGTTGAAATTCAGGTAACCCCTGACATTGCCGAATTCAAAGAGCGTCTGCGCCAGATCCTGCCAAATGAGCGGATCGAAGTGCGCACCGCTAATGATGGCATCGTCCTTTCGGGTGTGGTGTCCAGCATCCAGCGCCTGGATCGCGCTTTGGACCTGGCCAACAGATACGCCCCCGACCGGGTTTCCAATCTTATGATGGTTGGCGGCACACAGCAGGTGATGCTTAAGGTCCGGTTTGCAGAAATGGCGCGGTCTGTTAGCAAATCGCTTTCATCAAACGTCGGTATCGGCGCCACCGGGGGAAGCAGCTTCGCAGGTGCGGGAACCGGAAAATTTGTAGGTGTTGATCACCTCAATTCCCTTGTTTCGGGGCTTGGGGCACTGATCCCAGTTTCAGAAGGTTCGGTTGAGGGCCATATTGGTGCAAGCACTACAATCGGCAACTTGACGCTCGCCGTTGCAATTGAAGCTCTTGAAAGTAAGGGATTAATCCGAACACTTTCAGAACCGAACCTGACAGCACTTTCCGGTCAGGAAGCAACGTTTCTGGCTGGCGGTGAGTATCCGGTGCCAGTTGTGGACGAAGATGGTGGCATTTTCGTTGATTACAAACCATTCGGCGTCGAGTTGAAATTCACCCCCCGGGTTGTAGACGCCGACGTAATCAATCTGGAATTGACGGCAGCCGTGTCGGGCATCGACGCCTCGGCCGGTATTACCAATGGTGGCTTTACGATCAACGCCTTCAGACGCCGGGAAACATCGACAACGGTTGAAATGCGTGATGGTGAAAGCTTTGCAATCGCCGGTCTTTTACAGGACGATTTCCAGGACTCCATCGGACAGGTTCCGTGGCTTGGCGATATTCCGGTTTTGGGCGCGTTGTTTCGCAGCACCGACTACGAGCGCAACCAGTCCGAATTGGTAATCATTATCACGCCGCATCTGGTCACAGCGACCCGCGGCGAGGCACTTGCACTACCGACCGACCGAATCCGACCACCAACCGAAGCCGGACTGTTTTTGTTCGGCAGAACGGCCGGATCCAACCGCCCGACCTCCGGCGCCGCCGGGGAAGTTGCAAAACAGGACTTTAGCGGGTCCTACGGCTACGTAATGGAGTGATGGACATGGCGGGGCATAAAACAAAGATACTGGCAGCAGTTAGCATTCTGACACTGGCAGCCTGTGACGGTCGCGACTATTTCGCTGAAGGCGAAATGTTTGACAGCTGGAACCAGGAAGCGGGCTCTTTTATCGACGAGGGCTATTTTGGCAACCCGACGATGAATAACACGCTTATTCAGTCAGGCGACAAGCGTTATGTCGTCAATCTGAACAACCGTTTTTCCAGCGAAGTGCCACCGATGGTGAATTTTGCCTTCGACAGCACGGTTCTGGACGAAACATCAATGGCGTCTTTGCGCAAGCAAGCGGACTGGATACGACAGTTCCCTGAAATTCGTTTCCGGGTATTTGGTCACACCGATCTGGTTGGCTCGACTGCCTACAATAAACGGCTTGGTCTTCGTCGTGCGCAGCGCGTTGTGTCCTATCTGGTAAGTCAAGGCGTTAATCGGGCCCGACTTGAGGCGATGGTTTCGTTTGGAGAAACCCAGCCGCTGATCGTTACCCAGGATCGCGAAAGAAAAAATCGGCGCACTATTACCGAAGTATCTGGATTTGTTGAAAACAATCCTGCTCTGCTAAACGGAAAATACGCTGCGGTTATCTTCCGCGAGTATGTCGCAAGCGCAGTTCCAAAACCCAAAACATCCACCAAAACTGACACCGGCGGTTAACAATCCGCCGGTAGTCCGGCCATTGTCCCAAAAAGTCGAATAATTACGGCTTTTTGGCCCCAATGTTGCCAAGATTATCCAGCATCTTCCAAATCAGGAGCTTAGTGCAAATTAAATTGCACGAAGCCCTGCGGTGGGGCCCCTGACAATTGGGTCCGTTAGAACGCCGCTTGTGTTTGTATTTGGAAGGACGACGGCAATGGCGAGCAGCGCAGCATTGCAGCCTGAACCAGCACCAATCGTGGCCTGTACGGTTTCACGGGATGTGCAGAATTTCGAGCTATTAATCGAGGACATGGAAACAGAACTCGGCGAAAGCTGGGGAGATCTGTCATTTGAAGACGCCAAGTTGTTTTTTGGACAACCTGACGCAAGCAACCTTGAATTTGCAGCCATTGCGATGGACGAAGAAGATGAGGACATGTTGGCGGTCATCGCTGATCTCATCAAACTGGCCAATTCAAATGGCATCAAAGTCATCGTCATCGCAGCCGAGGTCAGCCCGATCGCTTTGCACCAGTTGCTAAAGCTGGGCGCCGAAGAATTCGTGCCCTACCCGCTTCCTGACGGCGCGTTGCATGAAGCAATTGAACGCATCCGCGCACCCGAACCTGTGCTGGCATCCCAAAACGCTGGACCCGACGTTGGTGCCGGTGGCAACCATAACGGCGTTGTTCTGGCGGTTCACGGACTTGCGGGCGGCGTTGGCGCAACAACATTTGCAGTCAACATGGCCTGGGAACTGGCCAATATCGACAAGAATGATCCCCCAAGAGTCTGTATTCTGGATATGGACCTGCAAAACGGATCGGTTGCGACCTATCTGGACCTGCCGCGGCGTGAATCCGTCTATGAGATGATCACCGACACCGAGAATATAGACAAAGAAGCCTTTATGGCAGCTCTGGTTCAGCACGAGGAAAAACTGTTTGTTCTGACCTCTCCGGCGGAAATGTTGCCGCTTGATATCATCACTTCGGAAGACGTTCAGCGTATTATTGACGCCGCCAAGGCCAACTTTGACTATGTCGTCGTCGATATGCCTTCGACGGTTGTGCAGTGGACAGAAGTGGTATTGCACTCGGCGCATGTATATTTTGCACCACTGGAGTTGGATATGCGTTCGGCGCAGAACGCCCTACGGCTGATCCGCGCATTGAAATCGGAAGAATTGCCGTTTGAAAAACTGCGCTACGTATTGAACCGTGCGCCGAAATTTACGGACATGTCTGGCAAAAGCCGGGTCAAACGTCTGGCAGAAAGTCTGGATATTGTCGTTGAAGTATTAATGCCCGACGGCGGCAAACCTGTAGTTGATGCGGGCGATAATGGAATTCCGCTGGCCAGTTCGGCTGCAAAAAACCCATTACGCAAAGAAATTCTGAAGCTCGCAACTTCGGTTCATGAACTTAACCAATCCGTCGCTGAAGGCGGCTGATCCACCGGAAGGTCTTAGATGTTTTCCCGTTACAAAAAAACTGATGATGCCGGGCCAAAACTGGTCGAAGTCCCCAAATCGGACCAACCAGAATCCACAGCCCAGGCGCCAGAAAGCAAACCACAGAGCCAGCGCAAACCGTCGCCCAAAAAGCCGGCAACCATTGTCCCAATGGACAAGGAAAAAAAACGCAAAGCCCGATTGGGGGAAATTAAGGTCGAACTGCATAAGCGTTTGCTGGATGACCTGAACCTGTCGGCACTGGATACCGCAACCGAAAGTGATTTGCGGGCTGAAATTTCGGCAATTGCGGGTGAAGCACTGGAAGAACTGTCCGTTGTTCTGAACCGTGAAGAACGTGCCACGCTCAATCAGGATCTTTTTGACGAAGTGACGGGCCTTGGCCCGCTCGAACCGCTTTTGAAAGACGATACGATCAACGATATTCTGGTCAACGGCCCACAACAGGTTTTCGTGGAACGTGCCGGTAAGCTAGAATTGACAGATACGACGTTTAAAGATGAACGCCATCTTTTGCGGATCATTGACAAGATCGTGTCTGCGGTTGGTCGACGGGTTGATGAATCCAACCCTTATGTTGACGCCCGTCTGGCTGACGGATCTCGTTTTAACGCCATGGTCCCACCGATCGCCGTTGATGGATCACTTGTATCCATCCGGAAATTCAAAAAAGAAAAACTTGCGGTCGACGATCTGGTGACCTTTGGTGCCTTCACCGAAGAAATGGCCGCCTACCTTCAAGCTGCGGTTTCAACCCGACTGAATATCATCGTGTCGGGCGGAACGGGTTCTGGTAAAACGACCACGCTGAACGCGCTTTCATCGTTTATCGACGACGACGAACGCATTCTGACGATCGAGGATACGGCGGAACTTCAGCTACAACAGACCCATGTTGGGCGGATGGAAAGCCGCCCGCCAAATGTTGAAGGCCAAGGTGCTGTTTCGCAGCGTGATTGCCTAAAAAACGCTCTGCGAATGCGCCCCGACCGAATAATCGTCGGTGAAACGCGTGGCGAAGAAGTTATCGACATGCTGCAAGCGATGAACACGGGCCACGACGGCTCGATGACAACGATCCACGCCAACTCGGCGCGTGATGCGGTGTCGCGTCTGGAAAACATGATCGCCATGGCGGGTATCGAAATGCCGCTAAAAGCCGTGCGTTCGCAGATTGCTTCAGCCGTTAACCTGATTGTGCAGGCCTCGCGCCTGCAAGACGGTTCGCGCCGAATGGTTTCGATCACCGAAGTTACCGGCATGGAAGGCGACGTGATTTCTATGCAGGAAGTATTTCGCTATCAGCGCGTCGGCCTGACGCCAGAAAACAAAATTATCGGCCATTTCACGGCAACCGGTGTGCGCACCCATTTCTCGGAACGTTTCCGGATGTGGGGATATGACCTGCCAGCATCGATCTTTGAACCTTTTGAGGGGTAGAAACTGACATGGTTATCAGTGCAGAACCGCTAATCTATGGCCTGATCTTTATCGCAGTGCTGGTGCTTGTCGAAGGCATCTATCTGACTGTTTTCGGAAAATCGATCAGCCTCAACAACCGCGTTAACCGCCGCCTGGAAATGCTTGAAAAAGGCGTTGGGCGGGAGCAAGTTCTTGAACAGCTTCGCAAAGAGATGGGCCAGCACGTTAAATCTCGCTCGATCCCAATCTATTCGATTCTGGCGACCAAGGCGCAAAAGGCCAACATCGCCTTTACCCCGGCCCAACTGATTATGTTGATGGGTGTTCTTGGTGTGGTGGCCTTTGTCGGGCTGACAGTTGGCACAGGTGCCAGCATCGCAATCCGAATTGCATTGTCGATTATGATGGGTATTGGCGGTGTGTTCGTCTGGATCAATAACAAAGCCAAAAAGCGTCTTGATCTGATCGAAGAACAATTGCCCGACGCGGTTGAACTAATGGTGCGTTCGTTGCGTGTGGGTCACCCATTTTCGTCGGCCCTAACCATTGTATCCAAAGAAATCCCTGATCCGCTTGCGTCTGAAATGGGCGTTATTTCGGACGAATCTGCTTATGGGCGCGATGTGGGCGAAGCTTTGAAAGGCATGGCCGAGCGTCTGGAAATGCAGGATATGCGTTTTCTTGCGGTGGCTGTGACCATCCAGCAAACGTCGGGTGGCAATCTGGCAGAAATCCTGGACGGGCTGGCAAAAGTCATCCGGGCGCGGTTCAAATTGTTCCGCCGGGTGCGCGCGATCACTGCCGAAGCCAAATGGTCTGGTATGTTCCTGTCGGTATTCCCGCTTGGTGCGCTGGTCGCAATCAACGTTATTCAGCCCAATTACTACGATGATGTAAAAGAGACGGCCGCATTTATCCCAGCCTGTCTGGTGGTTGCCGGGTTTCTGGTGGTCAACGTATTCGTCATGCGTTCGCTCGTGAACATTAAGGTGTAAGCAGATGGAACTTTTTGAATCACTGAAATTGATGCTGACAGATCAGCTTGGGCCATTTGGCCCGGTTCTGGCGGCAGGCATTTTGGGCATGTTTTTGGTCTTGCTTACCTTGCCGATCCTGATGCGTAAAAAAGCCGATCCGCTGGACAAGTTGAAAAACACTTCGCGCCATGTCGCCAAACCAGCGGAACAGACGCAGAAATTGCGGACAACATCCAGCAAAGACAAGCTGGAAAAATATTCCAACTTTCTGGAACCTCAGGACGAAGAAGAATATTCCGTCGTTCGCCTTAAACTGATGCAGGCGGGCTATCGTTCTAAAACCGCTGTGCGGACCTATCATTTCATGCAATTCCTGCTTGGCGCATCAATGCTGGTGGTCGGCGTTCTCTATGCGATTTTGCAGTCTTCTACCGGTGACCCGTCGATGCAAACGACGATGATGACCATCCTTGGACCGGGCATTGCGGGCTATATGGGGCCGAAATACTGGGTAACCAAACGCCAGCAAAAGCGGCAGGAAGAGATTGTGAACGGCTTTCCGGATGCTCTGGATATGATGCTTGTGTGCGTCGAGGCCGGTCAGTCACTTGACCAATCGATTATCCGTGTAAGCCGCGAAATTCGTGCCGGTTTCCCGGCATTGGCGGACGAATTTGAAATTGTCGCCAACGAAATGAAGGCTGGTAAAGACCGAGTGACGGTTCTGCGCGATATGTCTGAGCGCGCCGGTGTTCCGGATGTATCCAGTTTTGTGACCGTTTTGATCCAGTCGGCCAGTTTCGGCACCTCGGTTGCCGATGCTTTGCGGGTCTATGCCGCAGAAATGCGTGATAAACGCGTCATGCGCGCAGAAGAAAAGGCAAACACCTTGCCCACCAAGATGACACTTGCCACTATGATGCTCACAGTGCCGCCACTTTTGATCATTCTGATCGGGCCGTCAATCTATGAGATCGCAGAAACATTGAAAAACGCCAACTTCTAAACGCATGAAGAAAAAATGGGTGGGAATATTGTTAGCCTTTGGGCTGGTAACCGCTTGCGATCCCGCAGGCGGTTTCCAGCCGTCCAAAGGCAGCCCCTATGCCCCAACCGGTGTAAAGCGGAACGAAGATTTTGTTGACGGGCTGATTGTAGGTCATCGCTTGATGCAAGCTGGCCAATATGAGCTGGCTTTGAAGGCCTATCTGCGCGCCGCCGGTGAGCAAGGCATGAATGTGGATGTGCTTTCGGCACTTGGTTCGGTCAATCTGAGGTTAGGGCGACTTGGACAAGCCGAAAATTTGCTCCGGCAGGCCGTAGAAAGCGACGAAACTTTTGCGCCAGCGTGGAATAATCTGGGCGTCGTTTTGATGGAACAGGGCAATATCGGCGAAGCAGAGCGGGTTTTCCGCACCGCATTTGCACTAGACAGTGGCGAAAGTGCCGAAATCCGGGATAATCTGCGTCTTGCTATCGAAAAACTTGAAAAACCCGCGTATCTTGGGAACGATAATAATACGTTCGCATTGGTGCGACGGGGGCGAGGGAAATACCTGCTTCTGTCAAAACCGTAAAAACAGCGGACATTGAATTGAGCAGCAGAGGACGCAGGCAAATGCGCCATCCAATTTTTGTTACGCTGTGTATTAGCAGCGCTATCGCCCTTGGGGCATGTGAAAAACCAGGCAATGCCGACGTTGAAAGGGCTAATAGCAGCGTCAATGTCATCGACGAAAGCAACCTGAACAATATTATGTTGTCGGCAGTCGACCCGAACGAAGCCGTTACCTATTTTCAGCGCACCGCCGCCGAAAACCCCGATCGTATCGACATTCTTCGCGGACTTGCCAAATCGCTTATCCGGGCGAAAAAACATATTGAGGCAGCGGCTGTCTGGACTCGTGTCGTTGAACACCCGGAAGCGACCAACGATGACCGCGTTAATTTGGCAGATAGCCTGATCCGCCGAGGTGAGTGGGATCTGGCCGAGGCCACGCTGGACACTATTCCGCCAACCTATGAGACGTTCAAGCGATACCGGCTGGAGGCAATGGTGGCCGACAGCAACAAAGAATGGAAAAGCGCGGACAGTTTCTATGAAATCGCCGTTGGTCTTACAACACGACCTTCGGGCGTGCTTAACAACTGGGGCTATTCAAAACTGTCGCGCGGTGACTATCAGGATGCCGAAGAACTGTTTGGCGAAGCGTTGAAATACAACAGCGATTTGTTCACTGCAAAAAATAATCTGGTCCTGGCACTTGGTGCGCAGCGCAAATACGATTTGCCGATCATCCCGATGAGCCAGACTGAGCGCGCGCAACTGTTGCACACAATGGCCCTAGCGGCGATCAAACAGGGTGATGTAGCAACCGGAAAAGGCCTGCTGCATCAGGCCATTGACACCCACCCACAGCATTTTGAAACAGCCGTTCGGTCGATGCGGGCACTTGAAAATAACGTGATTAACTGACGATGGCGCTCACCGCCTGGTCAGCCCAATGGTTCCTGCCTTTTGCGCTACCCATATGCATATGGGTAGCGTGGAACGACATGAAATTCATGAAAATTCCGAACAAGGCTGTGGTCGCACTGACAGTGGTATTTCTTTTGGTTGGGCTCATTGCCCTACCGTTGGCGCAATACCCATGGCGGCTATTGCATCTGGTGGTCGTTCTGGCCGTCGGCTTTGGTCTAAATATGCTCGGTGCAATTGGCGCGGGCGACGCTAAATTCGCCGCCGCAATGGCGCCCTTTGTGGCGCTTGGCGATCTGCGCAACATCTTCTACCTGTTTGCCGCCGTCCTTCTGGCTGCGGTTCTGACCCATCGAACCTTTAAACGTCTTGATAGGATACGCGCCCTGACGCCCGAGTGGAAATCTTGGGAAACACGAGATTTTCCGATGGGGCTGGCGCTTGGCGGAACGCTCGGGTTTTATTTAATTATCGGTGCTCTGTTGGGCAGCTGAAGCAGGCGCAAAGTCTGGTTCCAGCAAGATATAAAGCGGTGTGCGCCTTACCTCTGTCAGCGTGATCCCGGCGGTGTCAATCGCGTCCAGTATCTGTCTTGTAAGATCAGGGATAACCGAGCAAACCGGCACCAAAACATAGTCGGCACTTTGTATTCCCGGCAGCCCGCCATAATACCACGGCGCACCCTGTTCCAGCGGCAACAGCGGCCCAAACAGCCAATGGCTGGAAAACAGGTCGGCTGCAAATATGCGTTTCCCTTTGGCCAGACCGGCCTGATCCAGATCCGAAACAATCGTTTGAAACCAAATAGGTAGACCCAGCTCGATTTCGCATTGGGTCAATGTTTCGCCGTTAAGCACCACCGGGGCGTCACGATCAGCCAGTTCTGAATAGGCATCCAGCCCCGCTTCTTTTTCGGCAAATGCAATTCGTGCATCAACTCGATAGGCCCGCAGGCTGGCTACGTTGAGGTCCGTGTGGACCGTGCTTTGCGGAAGCAATTGAGAATAGGTTTCGGCGTCCAGATAATAGTGGCGCAAAGGGCTGAAAGTAAGGTTCAGAAATGATGGCGCCGCCAATGCCAGAACAATAGCAGCATTTACTTTGAGCGCCGTGCGCATATCCCAGCCAAAGGCATTTTTTAGGCCACGCTCTGGTGAAAAACTAAGTAAAATCACACCCAGCATCAGCAGCCATTGCGGATCGTTGGCAAAATTCTGGTAAGTTACGTAAAAGAAACCCGGAACCAATAGCATCAAGACCACGCCACCGATCGCGTCACGCGCGTTGCGCAACATAACAACGGCAAATATCAACGCCACGCTTCCTGCCATATGGGCCGGGCCGGTGATTGTTGCGCGAATGTTTGCGCTGGGCTCTGGGCGGATACCGGATTGGCTGACGGTCAACAAATCACCCAGATATGCCTGCCAAAATCCCACGCCCGCCAAAAGCGTAAGAACGCCCATGACGACGACACCGGTGGCAACGGAAACCAGAAACATCCGAAAATTTCGCCGCATTAGCATGGCAACGACAATTGGCGCCGCAAAGGCCACGAAATAAGTCACTTTCATCAGCAAGAGTGCGGCCATCGCCAGACCGATCAAAACACCGTCCAGCCCCTGCCGTGGCGGCAATTTCGACGGGATAACGGCCAATGCAATAGCAACAAAGGAAATTGCCCAGGCCCACCTGTTGTAATGCATAGAGATCGAAATACTCGGTTCCGTTTCGCCATAAACAAGCGCTGTGACCAGAACCAGCACAATGAACCCAAACAGATAGGGCAATACACCCCGCATCCGACTGTAGGCGGCCCACCAGACAGCGGGTAATAAGATAACGGCAACAAGCAGTTGCGACAAAAGGATCGCAGTTCCGGCGCCATATCCCAACGCCACAAACATTGATATTGGTGCCACCGCCAGCACCCCAATCGGTGTCATGAAATCCAGATGCGGCCACTGCCCGTCTGCCATTCGCAATACGATTTGAAGAAAATGCAGCGTGTCGCCTTCGTG
>JAHRVD010000076.1 GCA_019090845.1 Marinosulfonomonas sp. | reverse complement strand
GCAAAGCCAACAGCGCCCTTTACGAAACCTGCAAGCAAGGTGATCGACAGCGCGAGCACCCAATAATACGGATCAATCAGTCCGAATACTGCGTCCATTTCAGCCTCCTGTTCAGAGCCCGCTGTTTTTACCAGAAACTTTGGCATTGAACATGCGGTATTTTCCCTATCACGCAGCGCCCGGCGCAGTCATGCGTATATACCTTGTGCAGTCAGCCGCCGCGGGCCAGACTGGCACCATGTTTCGATTGTTTTTTGCACTACCTTTCTTGTTGGCCAACTGTGCCACTGACGAAACCGTCTCGGGGTATGTCGAGCCGTCGACCATATTTCAGTTGGCAGAAATGGACGGCAAACCATTCACCGCGACTGCGACAATCTCGTTTCCAGAAGAAGGGCGGATATCCGGTCGCGGGCCGTGCAACAGCTTTTCCGCCAACCAAAGCTCACCCTATCCGTGGTTCAAAACCGGTCCGATCCTAGCGACCAGACAGGCCTGCGGGGATCTGGCGCAGGAAATACAGTTCTTTGAAAAACTCGCGCAGATGACGCAGATCGAAGTGGCCGGAAATGTGCTTATTCTTCGGGGCGATGCAGGCGGCAAACTGATATTTCAATCAATCGCCGAGTGACGCGCGATCCGGTCAACCAGCCGCTGGCGCGCATGTGGTAATTGATTGCCACCCATTTGGGTCGCCAACCGGTTCATCAGAAAATACCCGGTAGTTTTTAATCCTTGTGCAACATCGCCAAGTTCACCCGTTCCGTGCCCCAACAGGCTTTCGGGCAACGGCAACATCCGGTCGGCCCATTCACCAGCCGCCTCGGCGCTGACGGCGCGCCCGGTTTTGGGCGACACATATGCCAAATCATCCAGCGTACCGGTCACCGCACATTTGCTCAGATCCAGACCAAAGCCCAGCTCATCAAGCAAGGCCAGTTCCCATCGTAGATAGGCCAATGGCCAAGCGTCAGAATTGCCCAACAAATCCAGTAAAGTAATCGTGCGTCGATATAGCAGCGGGTGGTTTTCGCGTTCTGGCAGGCTGAAACAAAGCAATCCGGTAATTGCGTTCAACCCGGCCAGCGCTAATCGATCGCCCATAACGGCGGCCGCCCTGCTTTTCACCGGTTCCACCTTGAACGCGCCTAAATGTTCATCCAAGCGGGCGCGCCAAGTTACGTCCAGCTGGGCTCCGGGCTGCAACACGGGTGCAATTTTGCGACCCGCGCCCCCGCGCACCACACCTGCGTGGCGACCGTGCTCGGCGGTAAAAACCTCGATGATAGCCGAAGTTTCGCCATGCTGCCGCACGCTTAGCAATGCACCCTGATCTCGCCATTCCATGGGCTGAACGCTACTCTGACAATCCCGGTTCGTCGAGCAGATGTCGCCCCTGCCGGTCCTCGACCTCGATCACCCACAGATCAGGGTCGAACTGGCCCTGACGCGCCAAAGCAGCGTCAACCTCACTTTCGGCGCCCGCTGCAAGCTCGATCCAGCGCCGGTCCCCAGTTATCAAATCAAATGACCGCTGATAGGCAACCGCAGTGCCGTCCAATGTGTTGAGTTTGACCAGAACCGCCCCGGCAGTTGCATCGCCCTTGGACGTTACAAATGCCGGGATGTTGACCAAGCGAAGTCGCGCCAGATAGGCTGAAACCCAAAGGTCTGCCGTCAGCCGGGTCATGTATTCCCGTCAGAAAAATCGAGCCCCATTTCAGAGTAGCGTTCTTTTTCGTCCAGCCAGTTGGGGCGCGTTTTAACCTTTAGGAACAGGTTTACCTTGCAGCCAAGAAACTCTTCCATATCACGGCGCGCGGCGATACCGACGGCCTTAATCGCTTCACCTTTATGGCCCAGAACAATGCCTTTGTGCCCGTCCCGTATTACATAGATCATCTGGTCTATGCGAACCGACCCATCCTTGCCTTCGACCCAGCTTTCGGTTTCGACAGTCAATTGATAGGGCAATTCCTGATGCAATCGCAGTGTCAGCTTTTCTCGGGTCATTTCGGCGGCGATCATCCGCATCGGCCAGTCAGATATCTGATCTTCCGGGTATAACCACTCACCCTCAGGCATCTCGCTTGCCAACCACTGCCGCAGATCATCGACGCCATGCCCTTTTTCGGCCGAGATCATGAATGTTTCCGAAAAATCGAACCGGTCGTTCAGATCTTTGGTCAGCGCCAGCAGTGCCGGGGCCTCGACTTTATCAATCTTGTTAATTGCCAGCACGACTTTGCGCCCCTTGGTGCGCTCGGCCAGACCCTCAATTATCGCCTCGGCGCCTTCGGTAATTCCCCGATGCGCCTCGACCAGCAATACAACCACATCCGCGTCTGCCGCACCGCTCCATGCGGCGGCAACCATCGCGCGGTCCAACCGGCGGCGTGGGCGAAACAGGCCCGGTGTATCGACGAACACAATCTGTGCATCGCCCTGAACCGTTACACCACGAATTCGGGCGCGGGTTGTCTGAACCTTGTGTGTTACGATCGAAACCTTGGCCCCGACCATACTGTTCAGCAATGTTGACTTGCCCGCATTGGGTTCGCCAATCAAAGCGACAAAACCTGCTTTTCTAGCTGACATCAGTTAGCCTCCAACTGTTCAAGCATTTCACCTGCAGCAATCTGTTCCGCGCGTCGTTTGGTTGCAGCCTTGCCTTGGGCGCTTTCGCCCGACGCCAAACGAACCTCGATGGCAAAAATTGGCGCGTGATCCGGCCCGCTGCGCGACGTTTCAACATATGCAGGCGGCGTTTGCCCACGTGCCTGCGCCCATTCCTGCAATGCGGTCTTGGCGTCCCGCGCGTCGTCAGCCACGGAATTGATCCGCGTATCCCACAGATTTAGGACGACTTTGCGCGCAGCTTCAAACCCCGCGTCCAGATAGACGGCAGCAATCACCGCCTCTAGCGCATCAGCCAGCAACGCGTGTTTGCGCCGCCCACCCGATAACATTTCAGAGCGCCCCAGCTTTAGCACAACGCCCAGTTCGATTTCGTCAGCAACCTCGGCACAGGTTTCTTTGCGAACGAGCGCGTTGAACCGAGGTGCCATTTTGCCCTCGCTTGCGTCCATATCCGCCCGGAACAATGCCTCGGACACAACCAGCCCAAGCACCCGGTCGCCCAAAAATTCCAACCGTTGGTTGCTGTCTCTTATACACATCTGACGCTGCCGACGAAGCTAGAAGT
>JAHRVD010000075.1 GCA_019090845.1 Marinosulfonomonas sp. | reverse complement strand
TGTGGCCCAGTGGGCGCGGCTGGGGATCAAACCGCGCGCAGGTTCGCTTGGTGCGGCTAAACTGGAGGCGTCAGTTTTACTGCCAATGGGGCGCAAAGGCCCTGCGTTTCTGGCCTATCCGAATTTCTCGACCTACTTTGAATGGAACAAAAGCTTCGTCTACGTAACGTCGGCTGCGTATTTTGCAACCCGGCTTGAGGGTGCGCCTGTTTTCAACGTCGGCAACCCCGACCCGGCACTTTCTGATGGGCAAATGAAAACCCTTCAAAAGAAACTGCGCAATCGTGGCCATGATGTTGGCAAAATCGACGGTATTCTTGGGGCGAAAACCCGCGCGGCCGTGCAACAGGAGCAGATCAGATTAGGCCTGGCTGCCGACGCATGGCCAACGGCAGCTTTGCTTGCAAAGCTCTAACTGGCGACGAAACACGTCGTGCCGGTTGCCAGTAATAACTGACAGCCGGCACCCGGTTTCACCAGTCGATGTGCTCTTCGAATTCTTTTACCGAGCGAACCCAGACACCAACAATTTTCGCAAAATCATCAGAACTCACGCCATTTTTTCCCAGATATAGATCCTGTTCTATGCGGGCGTTTCCGCTTTCTGAAATATAAGCGAATGCATACCGATTGTCGGCATTCCATTCATTGATTTTGGAAAGACGCACACCGCCATCTGTTCGGTATCCGCTGTAAAACTGGATTGATTTGCAATTCTGCCCGTCGGAACATCCATAAAAATAGATGACAAAATCGGTTCCATAGTGATCAATCTTGATCTTCGGATCACCGGTGTTGTCTGTTTCAATGGATGGTTCAGTTCCTTCATTCAGAAAATAATTGGCGATGCTTGTCGCATCTGTTGCAACAATTTGCTGAGCAAAACCAGTGCTGGGGATAAGAAAGGCGGCTGCAAGCAGCGCTTGGCGGAATTTCGACATTTGAGTTTCTCCGAGTTTACTTTCCGAAATGCTAGTCATGCAATATGGCCATTGCAAGGCTGTCGAGCTGCGACTTATGCCACCATCTGCTCGGCTTTTTTAAGGTCGACCGAAACAAGCTGGCTGACGCCCTGCTCGCCCATCGTAACCCCAAACAAACGATCCATCCGCGACATCGTAACCGCGTGGTGTGTGATAATTAGAAACCGAGTGTCGGTTTGACGCGTCATCTCATCCAGCATGTCACAAAACCGGGTCACGTTGGCATCGTCAAGCGGCGCGTCCACCTCATCCAAAACACAGATCGGCGCCGGATTGGCCAGAAACACCGCAAAAATCAGCGCCAGCGCTGTCAGCGTTTGCTCGCCACCAGAAAGCAAACTGAGGGTCGACAGTTTTTTGCCCGGTGGCTGGCACATGATCTCTAGGCCGGCATCCAATGGGTCGTCACTTTCAACCAAAACCAATTTGGCCTCGCCCCCACCAAACAGGTGCTTGAACAACATCGAAAAGTTTGTGTTCACTTGTTCAAAAGCAGTCAGCAACCGTTCGCGCCCTTCGCGGTTCAGGCCAGCAATTCCAGTACGCAATTTCTTAATAGCTTCTTCAAGGTCGATTTTTTCACGGGCTAGCGTGTCGTGTTCTTCCTGAACGTCCCGCGCATCTTCTTCGGCCCGCAGATTGACCGCGCCCAAAGCATCCCGCTGCCGCTTTAGGCGCATCACGTCGTTCTCGATTGCTTCGGCGGCTGGCATCTGTTCAGGGTCTGCGCCCAGTGTTTCAAGTAATTTTTGTGGTGTGGTGTCCTGCTCATCCGATATTCGCGCTGCGGCGTGGGTCACTGTTTCCCGTGCGGCATCCACCAGCGCTTCGGCCCGCGCGCGCGTCTCGCGTGCTTGCGAGGCGTCACGTTCTGCTTCCCGCTCGCTGGCAACGGCTTCACGCAGTGTTGTTTCGGCCTGCGCCAGTTTATCAGCGCCCGCCTTACGACGCCCTTCGGCTTCATTGATCGCGTCGGCCAGCTCGACGCGTTTTGCCGCGATTTCAGTCGGGGCCGACTTTGCAGTCGCCAATTCCGCTTCGGATGTGTCTTTGCGTTCACCCAATTCAGAAATTCGCTTGCCTGCCGTTTCTAACCGATAACGCCAACCGCTAATTTCTTTGGTTACTTCCTGCGACCGCTTCAAACGGGCCTCGCCTTCGCGACGCATTTCATCGTGGTCTGATCGTTTGGCCATCATCGTGATGCGGGCCGCTTCAACCGTCATTTTGACGTCTTCAACATTTGCGCGGGCCGTTTCCAGATCGCCCAAATCAGCCAATCCGGCCTCGGCCTCTTTCAAACGGGCGCGGGCAGACATGGCTTCTTCTTCATGGCGGGCAACGGCCAGACGGTGCGATTCCAGCTTGCCACCGGCAATGTTTCTGTCTGCCTCGGCACGTGAAAGGGCGCTGTTGGCCTCGGCCATGGCCCGGTCCGCATCGCGCCGTGCCTGTCGCGCATTGCGGTCAGTCTCGGTCAGATCAACAAGACGTTGCTTCAACAACTCGTGCGCCTGAACCGCCCCTTCCGAGCGCGCCGAGGCTTCTTCCAAATCCTGTTTAAGCTCTTGCAACCGGTTCAACTGTTGCAGTCGCAGGGCCGCCGTGCTTGGCACATCTTCTGCCCCGGCACGAAACCCGTCCCAGCGCCAAAGGTCGCCCCCAACAGATACCAACCGCTGACCCGGCAACAAATCTGATTGCAGTTCGGGCCCCTCTGCCACGTCCACCAACCCAACTTGCCCCATTCTGCGCACCAAAACTTCTGGCACTGAAACGAAGTTCGTCAGTGATTTAACACCTTTTGGCAACATCTGCGCGCTGCTGTATCCCGGCAAAGTCGCCCAACCCGAGGCCCCGTCAGCACCAATTGCGGGCGCGCGCAAATCATCGGCCAGCGCCGCCCCCAATGCCGCCTCATACCCGGATTCAACCCGCAGCATATCCAGAACATGGCCGCCTTCGGACGTGTCCCGTTCAACCAGCCTGTTTAACGTAGCCACCTCGGCGCGCAGAGCATTTGCGTCACCTTCTGCTTCAGAGCGACGGCCACGCGCCTCGGATTCCATAGACTGCGCATCCGCGCGTGCCTCATCTGCAACGACCAAACCTTTTTCGGCCATTTCTGCCGCGG
>JAHRVD010000074.1 GCA_019090845.1 Marinosulfonomonas sp. | reverse complement strand
GGTGTGCGGGCCTCGTCGATCAGGATGCTGTCGACCTCATCCACAATCGCGAAATTGTGGAAGCGCTGGTTCATATCCTTCAGCTCGGATTTCATATTGTCGCGCAGATAATCAAACGCCAACTCGTTGTTCGTGGCGTAAGTTACATCGGCCTCATAGGCCTGCTTTTTTTCATCGTCCGGCTGTTGCGGGTAAACCATTCCGGTCTTTAACCCCAGCGCCCCATAAACCTTGCCCATCCAGTCGGCATCACGACGCACCAGATAATCGTTCACCGTGACGATATGCACGCCCTTGCCCGACAGTGCATTCAGATAGGCCGGAAAGGTTGCAACCAGAGTTTTACCCTCGCCAGTTTTCATTTCAGCGATATTGCCCTGATGCATGAAAATGCCGCCAACCAGCTGCACATCAAACGCCCGCAACCCCAACGCGCGCCGCGCCGCCTCCCGGCAGTTTGCAAAGGCCTCCGGCAGCAACTCATCCAGCGTCTCACCGCTCATCGCGCGCTTGGCCAGTTCTTCGGTCTTTTCCTTAATACCCTCGTCGGTCAGCTTTTCGAATTCCACCTCAAGCGCATTGATCTGCTCAACCAGCGGCTGAACGGCCTTGATCTGACGATCATTGGGTGTCCCAAAGACCTTTTTGGCGAGTGTTCCGAAACCCAGCATATCAACTCCGCTTGGACGTTCTGACAGTATCGTGTGAGACGAGCGCTTGCCCGCCTTGGCTGCGCACAATAGAACAGCACCTAAGCCGGTCCTACACAGACTTAAAGCGATGTAAGGGTCCGTATCTATAGTGTCAACGTCGCGGGCAACCGCGGCCCGATCCAAGGAACATTCGATGTTGAAACGCACCAGCGCCGCAGTGATATTTGCGGCCTTTTTTGCCGGTCTTACACCTGCAATTGCACAGGAAACCACCGCCGATACCGTTGTCGCAACTGTGAACGGCACCGATATCACGATCGGCCACATGATCGTCATGCGCGGCAGCCTGCCCGAGCAGTATCAACAGCTAACCGACGAAGCCCTGTTTGATGGCTTGTTGGACCAGATGGTGCAACAAACCGTGCTGGCCCAAACCCTGAGCGAACCGACTATTGGTATGGCTTTGCGTCAGGAAAATGAACTACGCGCGATGATGGCGGGTGAGGTATTGAACAGCGCTTTGGAAGATGTGGTAACAGATGAAGCGCTTCAGGCAGCATTTGACAGCCACTATGGGGACGCACCTGACACATTAGAATATGACGCCGCGCACATCCTTGTGGCCACCAAAGAAGAAGCATTGGCCCTGATCGAAGAATTGAATGGCGGTGCCGATTTCGCCGATCTGGCCAAAGCTAAATCCACCGGCCCGTCCGGCGCAGGTGGCGGCGGTCTGGGCTGGTTCGGCCCGGGCATGATGGTCAAACCATTCGAAGATGCGGTTGTTGAAATGGAAGCCGGGGACGTTTCTGCACCCGTTCAAACCCAGTTCGGCTGGCATGTCATCAAACTGAACGAGACCCGCACAGCCACCGGGCCTACACTCGACGAGGTCCGTCAGGAACTCAGCGACGAAATCCAGCAAAAGGCTTTTTCGGACATTCTGGCCGATCTGACCGGCAAAGCTGATATCAAGCGCCCCGACACCTCTGCAATTGATCCGGCGGTCCTGCGTCAGATTGAACTGATCCAGAACTGATTTGGCAATTGACGAGCGGCGTGGATCGGCACAAATCTAACTGAACTTCGGTTTTGGAAAGACAGGATGTGCCCGTGACTAAAAAACCCACCCCGCTCGTCTCACCACTGGCACCTGCAAGGTTTCCCGACTTGCCGCCAGTTGCGGGCGTGCGTTTTGCCAGCGCCAATTCTGGCACCAAATACAAAAATCGCGATGACGTAATGCTGGCAGAACTGGCGCCCGGCAGCACGATCGCCGGTGTATTTACCCAATCATCCACCCGCGCAGCACCAGTGCTGGACTGCCAGAAAAAAATCGCCGGTTCCAGTGACGGCGGCGCTGCTTTTTTCGTCAACGCCGGTAATGCCAATGCTTTTACCGGCGCGCGGGGCGATGGATCGGTCGACGCAATTACCAGCGCCACCGCCCAAGCTTTGGGCTTCGCTCCGGCCCGCGTGTTTTCATCTTCAACCGGGGTGATCGGCGAACCTTTGCCACACAAAGCAATCATCGCAAAACTATCAGAGATGAAAACCTCCCTGTCTGATGATGCGATTGCTTCAGCGGCCCATGCGATCCTGACGACCGACACATTTGCCAAAGGGGCGTTCACAACCATTCAGGGTGATGGTGGCAAGATCACGATTGCCGGGTTTGCCAAGGGCTCTGGCATGATCGCGCCAGATATGGCGACGATGCTGGTCTATATATTTACCGACGCCAAAGTGGCCCGCCCACTGCTGCAGGACATTGTAGCAACCGCGACCCAAAGCACCTTTAATTGCATTACGGTGGACAGCGACACATCAACCTCAGACACATTGCTTGTTGCAGCAACGGGCCAATCCAGCGCCGCCGAAATTACCGCAAACGACGACAATTTTCGCACCGCTCTACATGGCATCATGCTTGATCTTGCCCATCAGGTAATCCGCGACGGCGAAGGCGCCACCAAGTTCGTGCAAATCCGCGTCACCGGCGCAACCACCGACGCAGATGCACGCAAAATCGCAATGTCTGTTGCCAACTCACCGCTGGTGAAAACCGCAATTGCGGGCGAGGATCCCAATTGGGGGCGCATCGTCATGGCCGTCGGAAAATCAGGCGCTGCGGCAGATCGGGACCGGCTTGCGGTTTCTTTCGGTGATATTCTGGTGGCCGAAAAGGGCTGGGTTTCACCAAGCTACACAGAACAGCAAGGTGTCGCCTACATGAAGAATCAGGACATCTCGATCAACATCGACATCGGGCTTGGTACAGGCAGCGCTATCGTTTGGACCTGCGATCTGACGCATGGCTATATCGAGATTAACGCAGACTATCGTTCATGACAGTGGTTCT
>JAHRVD010000073.1 GCA_019090845.1 Marinosulfonomonas sp. | reverse complement strand
TGGACAAGCGTTACACATGGCGCGCCGGCCAGTATTTGCAGCATCGCTTCGACTTTGACCCCCAGAACATTGGGATTTGGCTGTGCTTCCTCACTTGAGGAAGGCCGATCAAAACCGGAACAAAAGTGCTTACCTTCCCCTTCGAGGATCAAAAGTTTGGTTTGATCCGAGTAACATTTGCCGATTTCTTCTGTCAGGCGTCTGGTCAGTTCTTCGTTAATCGCGTTCGCCCGATCTGGCCGGTTCAGGCGGAGTATTCTGGTGGTTTCCCCGCGCTGCTCTACGGTTAAGACCTGCTCAGACATGCTCTTTCCCAATCCAGTCGGCAACGATCTCTTCGTTATGAGCACCGACATCTGCCGGGTTCACAAATATACCGAAATCAAAACCGCTCAGTTTGACCGGGTTGCCAACTGTTGGAACCTGAGTGCCATCGGGCAATTCCATTTGATGTACAAGGTTGGTTTCCTTGACATGCTCGGAATTAACCACTTCTGAATAGTCATTGATCGACGCTGCTGGAACATTGGCCAAATTGAATTTCTGCAACCAGACCTCGGTAGTGTTTTGGGAAAATTTGTTCCCAAGCACTTTTTCCAGTTCCAACTGGTTTTCGGCTCTTGCACCCGCAGTTTTGTATTTCGGATCATCCGCCAGTTCCGGTGTCTCAATGACATCGCACACACGATGCCAAAGCCGGTCGCTGCCAGCGGCAAGAATGAACCATTTGCCGTCAGAGCCAAGATAAGCCTGATACGGAGCAGCCTTGGGGTGGCGCGAGCCAAGCCTTTTGGGCACGTCACCCGCGCCCCAGTACTCACTGGTTTGCAGATTTGCCAGCGACACCATGCAGGAATACATAGACACATCCACGTTGCCCGGCTGACCGGTTTGTTCTGCCCGGCGAAGTGCTGTGACACAAGCCAGCGCGGCAAAGGCACCGGTCCCGTAATCGGCCAGGGCGACTCCACATTTTGAGGGGGGACCGTTTTCTTCTCCGGTCACGCTCATGATACCGCTTGCCGCCTGAATGGCGACATCAAATGCACCGCGATCTTTGAACGGCCCGGTTTGCCCGTAGCCGGTCAGGGAACAATAGACGATGTCCGGATTGGTTTTGACCACATCATCAAATCCCAAACCAAGCTTGCCAAGCACACCGGGTCTGTAGTTTTCGACAATGATATCGGCCTTGTCGCACAGTTCCTTTGCGTGAGCCAACCCGGCGGGATCCTTCAGGTCGATATCCACACACCGCTTGTTGCGGTTGAGGATGGCAAAGTTCATTCCAAAGGGCGAGTCTTCTTGGCCAACGAGCGGTGGCCAGTGTCGCAGTGGCTCGCCCTTAGGCGGCTCTACTTTCACGACATCTGCACCCCAATCGGCAAGCAACATTGTTGCATAGGGGCCGGCTGCGAAATGTCCGAATTCCAGAACTCGGACCCCGGCCAAGGGGGCGTTTTCGTCAAGTTGTGTCTGGGGTGGTGTTTGTTTCTGGTAGTTCACGCAACCTCACATATCTACTACTTGGGCAGCCAATTTGAATTTAATATGAATTCATACTGTATGCAGATTCATAATGCGTCAATATTTTTCTGAAATTGCTGACGCCACGCAGTTCGCTAGACCTGAAAATTGAACACATTCGGATAGTTTCAGACGGATTCAAATTGCGGCGGGCAGGGCGCAACCATCACTTTGGCAATAACGAAACCCAAACCGACGGCTCTCCATCAACCACGCCAGATATCATTCGTCTGGCTGTGAATTTTGATGTCTGTTTACTTTTATTGGTTGGTGCAAACTGTCGTTGCCGACCTATGTAAGCTGGGCGGTAATACCCTTGGTTGCCAAACCGTCAAGGCGCGGCATGAGCGACAAAAGTTCTTTGGAATACGGGTGTTGGGGATCGTTAAACAAGGTCTCGGTGTTCTGAACTTCCACCAATTGCCCATTCTTCATCACAGCCACCCGGTCGCACATCTGGCGCACCACCGGCAGGTCGTGACTGATGAACAACATTGTGAGGTTCAGATGCTGCTGCAAGTCCTTCAGGATGTTAAGAATCTGCGCCTGAATAGAAACGTCCAGTGCCGAAGTCGGTTCGTCGCAGATCAGGAAACGTGGCTGCGTTGCAAGTGCGCGGGCGATCGAAATGCGTTGGCGTTGCCCCCCGGAAAACTCATGCGGATATTTCAGACCAGCCGAGGCACCTAGGCCAACGCGGTCGAGCAACTCGTCGACGCGGGCGCGCAGCGCTTTGCCCTCAAGCAACCGGTGGTGACGTGCAGGTTCGGCAACAATGGCGTCAACTCGCATGCGAGGGTTCAAACTGGAATAGGGATCCTGAAAGATCATCTGAATCTGGCGGCGATAGTCGGCAAGGCCGCCTTGGCCAGTAATTTTCTGGCCATCGAAGCTGATCGTGCCACCATCTGGTTTGTAGAGCCCGGCGATCATCCGGGCGATAGTGGATTTACCTGACCCGGACTCGCCGACGATGCCGAAAACCTCGCCCTGCCTGATGTCAAAGCTGACCTTGTCGACGGCAGTGAAATAGCGGCGGCGCGACGGTATCAGACTGGGTTTTTGCAAAAACCGCTTGGTCAGGTCTTCGATGCGGTAGAGCGGCCTTGCAGGATCAATATCGGGTTTGTTCCAGTTACGGGCCAGATCGTCGATGTGAAATTCGGTGATGCGACCGCCATAACTGATCAGAGGAAAGCGGTGCAGTTTGAGAGTAGGGCGCGGAACTGCGGCGATCAGACTTTGTGTGTAGGCGTGGTTTGGTTTGCCCAGCACCAGTTTTGTGGCACCGGTTTCCACCACCTGCCCGCGATACATCACAGTAACCCGGTCAGTGGTGTCGGCGATCACCCCCATGTCGTGGGTGATCAGAATGACCCCGACCTGCTGTTCGCGGGCCAGATCCTTTATCAGGTCAAGGATCTGCGCCTGAATCGACACATCAAGCGCCGTAGTCGGTTCATCAGCGATGATGACCTGCGGCTCGCTACACAGCGCCAGGGCGATAACGACGCGCTGGCGCATGCCGCCGGAAAATTGGTGAGGATAGTCACGAAGACGCGCGGCGGCATCAGGAATGCCCACCAGTTCGAGCAGTTCCGCTGCGCGGATATTGGCTTGTTGTTTATTCAGACCCATATGGGCGATCAGCGGCTCTCGCAACTGATACCCCACGGTAAACACCGGGTTAAGGGACGTCATCGGATCCTGAAAAACAAATCCAATACGGCTGCCGCGAATTTCGCGGAGTTCGTCGTCGGACATTTTCAGCAGGTCGTGGCCTTCAAACATCACCGCGCCTTGGCGTATT
>JAHRVD010000072.1 GCA_019090845.1 Marinosulfonomonas sp. | reverse complement strand
GCGGTTGTGTAGCCGTCGGGGCTCATATCATTCATTCCGCCGCCATCCTTTCGCCGCCCTGAACCGCCGCATCGCAGATTTCCAGCGTTGCGGTTATCTTGCCTTTGCGGCCATCTTCGTAGGTTACTTCGGTCTCGGTGTATTGTTCGCTTGATCCGTCATAAAGCGCGGTCAGCAGGTCGCCGAATTTCTCTTCCACAAAGCGACGCCGAACCTTGCGGGTTCGCGTCAGCTCACCATCATCCGCATCCAGTTCTTTATGCAGGATCAAGAAGCGGTGGATTTGACAACCAGACAACATTTCGTCGGCCGCCACAGAAACGTTCACTTCCTCAACATGTTCGCGGATCATCCGATAAACCTCGGGATGCCCGGCCAGTTCCTGATAAGAGGCATAGGCGATATTGTTTCGCTCGGCCCAGTTGCCCACAGCAGTCAGGTCAATATTGATGAAAGCAGTGCAAAATTCCCGGTCAGAACCAAACACCACAGCTTCAAGAATATTTGGGTAGAACTTCAGCTTGTTCTCTACATATTTCGGCGCGAACATCCGCCCATCATGCAGCTTGCCCACATCCTTGGCCCGGTCGATAATTCGCAGATGACCGGTATCAGCCTCGATGAAACCGGCGTCGCCCGTGGCGACCCAACCGTCTGCATCTTTGGTGTCGGCAGTGCTTTCCGGGTTCTTGAAGTATTCCACAAACACGCCGGGCGAGCGATAGAATACCTCGCCATCATCAGAAATCCGCAGTTCAACACCGGGACACGGAATACCCACAGTGTCTGGGCGCACCTCGCCATCAGGCTGCTGAGTGACGAAAACGCAAGCTTCGGTCTGACCGTAAAGCTGCTTTAGGCTGATCCCGATTGAGCGATAAAAATCAAAGATTTCCGGCCCAATCGCTTCGCCCGCGGTGTATCCAACGCGCACGCGGCTGAAACCAAGCGTATTCTTCAATGGACCGTAAATCAGGAATTCGCCGAGCTTGTATTTCAAACGATCCCAGAAGCCGACCGGATTTCCGTCCAGAATATCCGGCCCAACCCGTTTGGCGTGATCCATGAAAACCCGGAACAGCCATTGCTTGAAAGGCCCGGCATCCTCCATCCGGATCATCACGTTTGTTAGCTGGGTTTCGAAAACCCGAGGTGGCGCAAAGTAATATGTTGGCCCGATCTCTCGCAGATCGGTCATCATCGTGTCAGCGCTTTCCGGGCAGTTCACGCAGAACCCGGTCCAGTAAGCCTGCCCGATTGAAAATACAAAATCCCCGGCCCATGCCATCGGCAAGTAGGCCAAGGTATCATCGGTAGAGCGCAGGTGGTCGAATTCTGAGGTATTTTTTGAGGTTTCGACAACATTTCTGTTAGACAAGACCACGCCCTTAGGCCGCCCGGTGGTGCCCGACGTATACATCATTATGCAGGTGTCGTCATAGGTCAGCGCATCTATTCGTGAAGCAAGATCTACCTCGAAACGCTCATGCGCGGCGCGGCCTTCTGCTTGAATGTCTTGCATGGAATGCAGGCGCGAATGGTCGTATTTGCGCAAGCCACGGGGATCCAGATAGACCATATGGGCGATGTCTTGGACCCGATCCTGAACCTCCAGAACTTTGTCGACCTGCTCCTGATCTCCGACCACCACGAACTTGGCACCGCAGTTGTCCAGAACATGGGCCATCTCATCGGCAACAGCATCTTGATACAACGGAACCGGGATCGCACCAACCGATTGAACGGCCACGATCGACCAGTAAAGAGCCGGCCGATTACGACCGATGATCGCAACATAGTCGCCCTTTTCCATTCCCAGTGAAAGAAACCCAAGCGCCATCGCACGGATTTCTTCGGCTGTCTCCAACCATGTCCAAGTTTGCCAGACACCAAATTCTTTTTCACGGTAAGCCGGGCTTGTGCCAAACTTTTTTGCATTCCGCGCCAAAAGCGCCGGAAGGGAAACATTCCCGTCTATTGCTACAGCCTGTTCAGCCAAGTCTTTTCCTCCCCAACCCGGTAGCCAAATAGCTAGACCCGAAGTTCAACCCGGCCCGCACCCTCATCCCGATGCCAACCCGCCGCTCAATTGCTACTCGTTTCATTTGTAGACGATTTGAGCAGCAACTATCTACAACTTTTCTGACCGAGCGTTCAATTAATTTCAATAACAACACTTCAAAAAGAATTTCAATCCAAACCTTACACGCTATTCATTTGTTCCGTAACGTAATTTCCAAATTCTTTGGCCCAAACTGCTTGCCCATGTTCCTGTTGAAACCGGAACGCTGACCATAGTTTTGTTGATGCAAAGCTTCACCAAGGTGCGGCATTAGGGAATCGACCGATTGGCACCGCTGATTCTTTCGCCTAAGCCCCTGCTATTGCACAGGAGGAAACGATGACTCATTTGTGGGTGCGCGCCGAGCAGCGCGATCATGAAGAACGGGTTGGTCTGACGCCGGAAGGTGCTGCCAGCCTGATAGCCGCGGGTCTGCGCGTAAGTGTCGAAAACAGCCCGACACGAGCAATCGAAATTGATGGCTATGTGCAGGCGGGTTGCGAGATCGCGCACGAGAACAGCTGGCCCGACGCCCCGGCAGACGCAATTATTTTTGGCCTCAAAGAGCTGCCTGATGACGGCACGGCCTTGGGGCATCGCCACATAATGTTCGGGCACGCCTACAAGGGTCAGCCGGATGGAAAAGTCCTGCTGCAACGATTCCGCGACGGGGGCGGGGCACTTTACGACCTTGAATACCTGACGGACGACAATGGGCGTCGGGTTGCGGCGTTCGGCTATTGGGCCGGGTTCGCGGGTGCCGCCGTTGCCTTGAAATGCTGGGCGGCAGTCAAACAGGGCGATATCTGCGATCCTGTTACAACCTACCAAAATGCCGATGCTCTGATTGACGATGTCAGCGCCGACCTGAACGCGACGTTAATTGCGCGCCCCAGCGCCATCATTATTGGCGCATTGGGCCGCGTCGGCAGCGGTGCGCGCGATCTTTGCGCGGCGCTGGATGTGGCAACAACGGACTGGGACCTGCCAGAAACAGCAAGCGGAGGCCCGTTCCCGCAGATTTTGGAACATGACGTGTTCCTGAACTGCATTCTGGCGGCCCCCGGCTGTCCGGTTTTTGTTCCGGCGTCCACCAAAACAGCGCCGCGCCACCTGTCGGTCATAGGCGATATCGCCTGCGACCCGACTTCAGAATTTTCGCCCGTCAAGGTCTACGACCACACCACGTCATGGAACGAACCGGCGCTGCGCGTTCACGACGACCCGCCGCTGGACATCACCGCTATCGACAATCTGCCATCACTGCTGCCGTTGGAAAGTTCGCATGATTTTGCACGTCAACTCTTGCCCTCTTTGCTTACACTCGACAATCTGGAAGCAGGTGTGTGGGCGCGCGCAAAGAAGTTGTTCGATCAGCATGTCGTAAATATTTGAAAGGTTGCCTTATGACAATTCATTGGTGTGGAACGGGCCTTTCGGCAATTCCGGGATTGCGGCGGCTGATAATGGCCGGGCATGAGGTAACAGTCTGGAACCGGACGCTGGACAAGGCCATTGATGCAGTCGGCGACCTGACCGACCGTATTCAGGCATTCGACATCGATCAGCTTGGCGCCGAATTGCAGCAGGGCGATATCATCGTTTCAATGCTGCCGACCGACTGGAATGTTCCGCTGGCTGAACTTTGCATCCAGCGCAAAGCGCATTTTGTATCCTCCAGTTACATCGCGCCAGAAATGGCAACCCTGGACGCGCAGGCAAAACTGGCAGGCGTGGCCTTGGTAAATGAGGTTGGTCTTGATCCTGGGATCGACCACTTGATGGCCCATTGGCTCGTTGCCGATTACCGGGCCTCGGCCGCCTATGACAAGGAAAACGCCCTGTCCTTCATTTCCTATTGTGGTGGCGTTCCAAAGCACCCGAACGTTTTTCGCTATAAATTCAGCTGGTCCCCCCTTGGCGTGCTCAAAGCCCTGCGCTCACCTTCCCGATGCATCCGTGCATTTTCAGAACTTTCCGTTCGCCGCCCGTGGGATGCAATATCCAGCTACACAGCACCGCTGCCAATCCCCGAAAGCTTTGAAGTTTATCCAAATCGCGACTCGGTTCCATTCATCGAACAATACCATTTCGACGGAAACTGGAATATCCGAGAGTTCGTCCGTGGCACCCTGCGCCTGAACGGCTGGGCCGAAGCATGGCAGGGTGTATTCGACGAAATCGAACCACTCGAAGGCCCGTCAGGCGACGCGCGGCTGGCCGAAATGTCCGATAAATTCTGGGCCGAACACGCCTACAGCGAGGGCGAGCCTGACCGGGTGATCCTGTGCGTGGCCTTGCTTGCTGAAAAGGATGGCGTGGCGAGCTATCACAAAACCTACGCGCTGGATGCTTGGGGTGATCTGCGCGGCTCAGCAATGGCGCGGCTGGTTTCGGTCACGGTGTCATTGGCGGTCGAGGCTGTTTTGAACCACGAAATACCCGCAGGCGTTTCTGCAGCACCTTACGACCCAAAACTGATTTCCCGTTGGATGGCTGAAATCGACACCCAAGCCCAACATGTGCAGGTTGTGGATCACGTGGCAGGTTAAATTATATCGCAGGATTAATGCTGCGTTTCCTAGCGGTCTGGTTTGGCCAGCGGCACGATGTTCTCTTCGCCCTGCGCCAATTCTTCAAAGTCAAAATTGTCCAGCCGCCGTGCCCGGTTGCCAGCTTTTTCGGCCGAGATCTTGATCTCTGAAATATCCTTGGAAGCCTGATGGAAATGCCGATCAAGGTTTTCAACCCGGTTGCCCAACCGATCAACATCCGCAAATAGCAGCGCCAGTTCCTTGCGGATTGCGCCCGCCTGTTCGCGCATCCGAGCGTCTTTCAAAATGGCGCGCATCGTGTTCAGCGTCGCCATGCAGGTTGTCGGCGAAACGATCCAGACGCGGGCCGCGAACCCCTCGCGAACGATCTCGGGAAAATTCGCATGCAACTCTGCGTAAACTGCTTCGGATGGTAAAAACAGCAGCGCACCATCGGCTGTTTCACCTTCCAGAATATACTTTTCGGAAATCGCCTTTATGTGGGTGCGCACCGAGGTTTTGAAAAACGTCGCGGCTTCCTTTTTCTCCCATTGCGTGTCGGCGCGGCGCAGGGCCTCATAGGCTTCCAGCGGAAATTTTGCATCGACCACAATTGGCCCCGGCGGATTGGGCAAATGGATCAGGCAATCGGCCCGTTTGCCGTTCGAAAGCGTGGCCTGCAGCGTATAACTGTCCTTGGGCAGCGCTTTGGACACGATATCGGTTAGTTGGATTTCCCCAAAAGCACCGCGTGTCTGTTTGTTGGACAATATATCCTGAAGCGACAGCACATCCCCGGACAGTTTTTCGATATTTGCCTGCGCTTTGTCGATGGTTTGCAATCGTTGCTGCAAATCGCCTAGCGACTGAGCGGTTCGCCGCGAAGACCCTTCCAGATTTTC
>JAHRVD010000071.1 GCA_019090845.1 Marinosulfonomonas sp. | reverse complement strand
CCGAGATTATCTATAAATGCTCGGATCATTATGCGCCGGACTGTGATGGTGCGGTGCGGTTTGATGACCCCGAGATCGGGATAAACTGGGGCCTGACGGCTGCTTGGGTGACCTCGTCCAAAGACAAGGCTGCGCCCCTGCTCGCCCAGATCAACACGCCCTTTGTTTTTGAGGGTAACTAATGTCAGTTCTGGTATTTGGGCAGACCGGGCAAGTTGCGATAGAGCTGCAAAATCACGGTGATGTCATGGCATTGGCGCGCGATCAGGCGGATTTGTCAGATCCTGCGGCTTGTGCGGCGGCTATTTTGGAACAGCGCCCCCGCGTTGTCATTAATGCTGCGGCCTATACGGCTGTGGATCGGGCGGAGCAGGAAGAAAATATAGCGCAGATTGTGAACGGTGAAGCCCCCGGTGCAATGGCCCGCGCAGCGGCTGAATTGGGCATTCCATTTTTACACATCTCGACTGACTATGTCTTTGATGGAACAGGGGAAAACCCGTGGTCACCGGGAAAGCAGGTAAACCCGATTGGGGCCTACGGGCGCACCAAACTGGCCGGAGAAATAGCAGTTCAGGAAGCCGGCGGGAATGCTGCAATATTGCGAACTTCCTGGGTTTTTTCGGCTCATGGCGCCAATTTCGTGAAAACAATGCTGCGTCTTGGGCACGAGCGGGAGGCTTTGAACGTAGTGGCAGATCAAATCGGTGGCCCGACACCGGCGGCCGATATAGCCCGGGCCTTGTTCGTGATGGCCAAGGCAATGCAGGGCGGTGCCAAAGGTGGCCTATACCATTTCGCCGGTCAGCCCGACATCAGCTGGGCAGGTTTCGCGCGCGAAGTTTTCTCGCAGGCTGGAACGGGTGTTCTGGTCCACGGCATCCCGACAACCGATTACCCAACGCCTGCCGTGCGCCCGATGAATTCGCGCCTCGATTGTAGCAGTTTGATGGCTGATTTTGGTATTGAACGGCCCGATTGGCGCGCCGGCCTGACAGATGTGCTCGCGGAATTGCGCTGAAACCACCTAATTTTGGCCAAATTTTTGTGATTTGGCAGTGTGAAAGAAACAAAGCGCTGTTTGCGCTCTGCCTTGTGAGCCGCCCGTGTTAAATGTCGTTTGCACTTTGTAAACGGGGTCGGGTTCGCTATAGCGCGGACGAAAAGCAGCAGGCCAAGGCGAGCGGAATGAAGTTACTGGTGACAGGAGGGGCTGGATTTATCGGATCAGCCGTGGTGCGCCGGGCCATTGGGGCCGGACACAATGTGCTGAATGTTGATGCGCTGACTTATGCCGCCTGTCTGGATAATGTCGCCAGCGTTTCAAAACACCCTAACTATCAGTTTTTACACGCAGATATTTGCGACCGCGACGCCATGGACGGGGCATTGCAGGGGTTTGAACCGGACGCGGTAATGCATCTGGCCGCCGAAAGCCATGTGGACAGGTCGATCGACGGGCCTGGGGCCTTCATCCAGACCAACGTGAATGGCACCTATACGATGCTGGAAGCGGCGCGCGCCTTTTGGGACGCCAGCGGCAAGCCCGCCGAATTTCGCTTTCACCATATTTCTACCGACGAAGTTTACGGTTCACTGGGCGAAACCGGCCTGTTTACCGAAGACACACCTTACGCGCCCAACAGCCCTTATTCAGCCTCCAAGGCGGCCAGCGACCATTTGGTGCGCGCATGGCATGAAACCTATGGGTTGCCGGTTATCCTGACCAATTGTTCTAATAATTATGGACCGTTTCATTTCCCCGAAAAACTGATCCCGGTGATTATTCTGCGTGCTTTGGCAGGGCAGCCGGTGCCGATCTATGGAACCGGTGAAAACACCCGCGACTGGCTGTTTGTTCAGGATCATGCCGAAGCGCTGCTATGTGCGGTGCAAAATGGCGCCATCGGGCGAACTTATAATATCGGCGGCGAAAATGAAGCGACGAATATCGACATTGCCCGCATGATTTGCCGGATTTTGGATGAAAAGCGGCCCGCATCCGGGCCCTATGAAGATTTGATAACCTTTGTTCAGGATCGGCCGGGGCATGATCTGCGCTATGCGATTGACCCCAGCCGGATCAGAACAGAACTGGGTTGGCGACCGTCGGTCACGCTTGCGGAAGGCTTGGAACAAACGGTGCAATGGTATTTGGACAACGAAGACTGGTGGCGCGCATTGCTGGCGCGCGACGGTGTCGGTGTTCGTCTTGGAACAAAGACCGCTGGAGCGGCGGACAGGAGAATTTAAGTGAAACAGCGTAAAGGTATTATTCTGGCCGGTGGATCAGGCACGCGGCTTTATCCGGTGACCATGGGCGCGTCCAAGCAGTTGCTGGCAGTCTATGACAAGCCAATGATCTATTTCCCGCTAAGCACGCTGATGTTTGCCGGTATCCGCGAGATAGCTATCATTACCACGCCCGAAGATCAGGATCAGTTTAAGCGGGTCTTGGAAGACGGCTCGCAATGGGGTTTGTCGCTAAGCTATATCACCCAACCCTCGCCAGACGGATTGGCGCAAGCTTTTATATTAGCCGAAGAATTTCTTGATGGCGCCCCAT